>JAJZCT010000334.1 GCA_021828925.1 Planctomycetota bacterium | reverse complement strand
AAATCCGTCACGGAACAGGTTGTAAAGCATTCTCCGAAAAGCATTCTCCTGGTGGTTTCCAATCCGCTTGATGCCATGGTGTATGTGGCGTACAAAGCCAGCGGCTTTGAGCCGCAGCGTGTGATCGGTATGGCCGGCGTGCTGGATACCGCCCGCTATCGCTGCTTTATTGCCGCGGAACTCGGCGTAAGCGTGGAAGATATTCAAGCCCTGCTGCTCGGCGGCCACGGCGATGACATGGTCCCATTGCCGCGTTATACCAGCGTGGCGGGTATTCCATTGCCGGAACTGCTTTCGGCGGACAAAATTGAAGCCATTGTGAAGCGTACCCGTTCGGGTGGCGCGGAAATCGTCAATCTTCTCAAGACCGGTTCAGCGTACTACGCCCCATCCGCCGCGGTGGTGCAGATGGCCGAATCCATTATTAAAGATAAGAAGCGCGTTTTGCCGTGTGCGGCATATTGTGACCGGCAATACGGCGTGGGCGGTTATTTTGTTGGCGTGCCGGTTAAGCTTGGCAGCAAGGGTGTTGAGCAGGTTATCGAGGTGCCTTTGACCGCCGACGAGAAGAAACTCATGGACGCCTCCGTCGATCACGTCCGACAACTCGTGGCAACAATCAAGGTATGATACGTACCGCCCGGCCGTGATGGAACAATCTCCATGATGCAGTTACACAATCCGGTATTGCGGGGTTTCAACCCGGATCCCAGCATTCTGCGGGTGGGTGGTGACTACTATCTGGCCACAAGCACCTTTGAATGGTTTCCCGGCGTGCCGATTTACCATTCCCGCGATCTGGCAAACTGGCGGCTTATCGGGCATGCATTAACGCGAAAAAGCCAGCTTGATATGCTGGGTGTCCCGGATTCCGCGGGTATATGGGCGCCTGCGCTGAGCCTGGATAATGGCGTGTATTATCTTATCTATACCATTGTCCGGAACCGGACCGGTGCCTTCAAAGATGTAAAAAATTATGTTGTCACCGCGCCGGCCATTACCGGCCCATGGTCCGAGCCTGTGTATTTGAATTCCAGCGGCTTTGATCCATCGCTGTTTCACGATGATGATGGCCGTAAATGGCTGGTCAATATGCAGTGGGATCACCGCCCCGCGCATCCGCGGTTCGGCGGCATTGTTCTGCAGGAATATTCCCCGGAAGAACACCGGCTTGTCGGGCCGATCATCAATATCTGCCGCAAAGAGCCGCTGATTGAAGGACCCAATTTGTATAAAGTCAATGGGTACTATTACCTGATGCTGGCGGAAGGTGGAACGGATTGGAATCATGGCATTTCCATGGCGCGATCACGGCATATCACCGGCCCGTATGAACTCGATCCACAGCCGCTGGTGCTTACCAGCCGCAAAAGCCCGGGTGCCGCGTTGCAAAAAGCGGGCCATGGCGAACTTGTTCAGACCCCGTCAGGCCGCTGGTATCTTGCGCACCTGTGCAGCCGCCCCCTGTATCCGGTTCGACGTTGCCCCCTGGGCCGGGAAACGGCGATTCAAGAAGTCATCTGGAGCGACGATGGCTGGTTGCGATTAAAATCCGGCGGCACCGATCCGGCATTGCAGGTTGCGCTGCCGGAGGAAATCACGCCGCATCCGTGGGGAGTTGATCAGCAATGGGATGATTTTGATGCTGCTTCGCTGGCCCCGCATTGGCAGTCTCTGCGCGAGCCGGTGGAACCCCGATGGGCCAGTACCAGCGAGCGTCCCGGATTCCTGCGCCTGCGCGGGCGCGAATCATTGCACAGCCTCTTTGAGCAGAGTTTGCTGGCCCGGCGCGTGCGGAGTTTTTGCACAACGGCTCAGACGGCACTGGAATTTGAGCCTGAACACTTTACGCAAAGCGCGGGGCTGGTTGTGTATTATGACACCCGGAATCATTTTTACCTGCGGGTAACGCATCATGAACAAATGGGAAAAGTGGTCGGCGTGGTGCAGACGGATGCCGGCGTATACAGTGAACATATCGAAAGCCAATTGGCTGTTTCTCACTGGCCGCGGGTCTATTTGAAAGCCATGATTCATGATGAAAGCCTGCAGTTTTACGCCTCGGCCGACGCTGAAAACTGGCATGCGTTTCCCATAATCTGCGATTTTACCAAACTGTCAGCCGATTACGCCGGCGGCTTTACCGGAGCTTTTGCCGGTGTTTGCGCACAAGACCTGCGTGGAACCTCGATATGTGCCGATTTTGATTATTTCCAGTTGGAAAATCAGTAAAATCGCCCACCCAAGCCCCCGCCCCGTCAGCGTCAGGGGCAAACATCCAAGGTTTGGCAGCATCAGATCATGGACTTGCCCGCGAACGGTGGACTCGGGTGAAGGATCCAACGAAGGCCCGCATCGAACGCTTCGGTGTTGCCTGTAGCCTGGCGCACCGTGTCAATGCTCTTGGTTGGAAAACAAGGCGATGTAATCAAATTTCGATGGTCGGACCTGATCCCGAAGCCATGGGCTGGCACTTACTGGTGCCGGCGGCAAAGTTGTCAAAAAAAACCGTGCGTTTTCTGTTTTTAATGTTATAATCTCTGTTCAATTGCGGGCGTAGCTCAATGGCAGAGCGCCAGCCTTCCAAGCTGGCTGTTGTGGGTTCGAGTCCCATCGCCCGCTTTTGACGCATCAGTGTGAGCATTCGCGCAAAGACCTGTATTTTCAATGGTTTCCTCATCGTTCAACCCCTCCGGATTGCCACTGCCCAGCGTGCAGGCTGGCGTATCAAAATGCCCCGAAAGGCACGTTTCATGGTTGCGCCCGTGGTTGGGCTGAGGAACTGGAGGGTTCGTCGTTTCGGCAACCGCCGGAGTAGATAAAGGCTTTCCCAAGTTGATGTCTTGAATGGCCTTGGACGTGTCCAGGATGCCCATGCGGCCATAGATGTTGCTGGTCAAACGGGGATCAGAGTGCCGCATCAGTTGCTGGGCAAGTTTCAATGACACTCCCGCCCGCACTAGGAGTTGGCAATAGGTGTGGCGCAGTGAATGGAAATCAATACTGGTATCCAGGCCGGCGACTTGCAATTCGCGCCGAAAGTTCTTCATGCCGGGGATTTGAGCGAAGATGGATTCTTCGACCTGCCCCGGTTTCCGTGATTGCAGCAGGGCGATCAGGTCCGTGTGGAGGGGAAGCTGATCGGCCTTGCCGTTCTTAGTCACGTCAGCCCGCAGTTGAATAGCCAGCCACGCGCAACTGCGAAATTTAGTTGTCCTCCCTGCGCTGCGCGCAGCCATGCTGGCATCAATTCATAATTGCAACGCAATCCTCGATCGTCTTTACGAAGCAACTGGTAATCTAAGGATTATTATGGACGTGGTTAGCCTGCCCGAAGCGGACGCCTACGCCAAGGTGGCCCGGCGTGGTACGGCGAGCACGGCTCCGTTCCTTGTCGCTCGCAACGTATCCTTCCAAGTTAGTGGGCGCCCGATTGGGCCACTGACTTTCGACTTGCCATCGTTTGATGTTGCCCGGACTATTGCACTGCGCGGCCCCTCCGGCGCTGGCAAGACCACGTTATTCCGTCACCTCTTGCGCCTGCATCCCCGCGCGAGCGGCTACGTCGAGATTGCCGGCGAACCACTTAGTCAACCAGACCGGGAATGGCTGGCGTCGTCTATTGCGTACGTGCCCCAGCGCCCCGTTTTGTTTTGGCGCAGAACAATCGCGGAGAATATTGCACACGCAACTCCTGGTGCTTCCCGAGAACAGATTATCGAAGCAGCCAGGGCGGCGTGTATCCATGAAACGATTGCTTGCCTGAAAGGCAGCTATGACGCATGTATGCCTCGGGGCTTATCCGGCGGCGAACAATCCCGCATCGCATTGGCCCGTGTCTTCCTGACTGCTGCACCGCGCCTGATCCTTGCTGACGAGCCTACCACCGGTATAGATCGGGACACCGCAGATCTGATCTTCGACGCGCTGCGTCAGTTCGCTGCGGAAAAACAAGCAATT
>JAJZCT010000333.1 GCA_021828925.1 Planctomycetota bacterium | reverse complement strand
ATAACCGCGACTGGAGAGCAAAACCGGAATAGCCACGTGGCGATTTTTCTGCATCAACTGCACGGATTTACCGTGATAATTCATGACGCCCTGCTGATGCTGGCCCAGGCCGTACAGGGCTTCGTCCGCGTGCAGTGTAAATTCCTGTCGCACTTGGCAGGTGGGCACATCCTTAAAGGTAATTGGCTGCATGAATTTTCCGCCGGCGGGATTTTCCGCCAAAAACGGCTTTCCCTCCGCGTCCACGAATTCAACAGCGCCCGTGCGGCGGTTTACCCGCGCCGCAAGATGCGCTGTGGAAACTTCCACGTACCGGACGGATTCATGGAGTTGCCAGGCCACGGCCGCCGGCGCGGCAATGACCGCCAGGCTTTCATGCTGCTCCTGGCCCGCGCCCAGCGGCGAATAAAGCACGCGGATCACACGATCGGTATAAACAATCAGACGAAGGCAGCCGATGGTAAGCGTCAGTTCCGCGCCATTGGCCAGGCGTTTGACGGCGGTTACCGCTGCAGCTCCATGCACCGTGGGAAAGGGTTGACCGGATTGCGATACCGTTGCCGCTTCCAAAGGAATGCCACTGATAGCGAGCGCGCCTGCGGCCGCAATTGCTCCGGAATATTTAAGCATATCACGGCGCGTTGCAATGGCCCCGGCATCAGAGGGTGGAAGTTCCGTACCTGTGGCTGTGGCAACGGGACCAACCGCGGAAATGCTTTGGCGCGTCATGAAGTTCTCCCAAATTTAATTCGCCGGTCAGTGATGCAATGAAATAAACGCCGCCATTACATCTATTTTCCGGCACGCCGCATGGTCACAATTGTCGCCGAATGTCCGGCAACCGTAAAGGTTACCTGCTGACCGCTTACCGCAATTTTCAGCGGCTCGGGAGCAATTCTGGCGGGATGATGCATTGTGTTGGCAACACGATCCGAAGAGGGTGCCACCGTTCCGGCATGAACCGCGCCCAGGGGGAATCCCTTGCCCATTGCCAGGGTCAGATGCATCGGGAGATCGGTCAGATTCACCGCTTTGTAATAGGCGGTCTGGTGGTTGGCGGAAACCGTGGCGTCCGCCTCAAGGCCTTTCACGGCCGTCGCGGCGACGCGGTATTTTGCAAAATGATCGCGCCAGAATTTCATGACAACATAATTAGGTGCGGGGAACCAGGAACGTCGGCTGAAATTAATCAAGGCGTTGTTCCAATCCTTTTTGTTTTGCCCCACCCATCGCAGGAAAAGCGCCGGTGAGGCCATGCCCACCACGGAACCCTGCCGCTCGAAGCCGGTGAGGATCATCCCGGCAAAGATTCCCGTTCTCCAGTCAATGGTCATTTCATTCCATTCGGATACGAACATTTTGATTTTAGGATTGGCGGATTTCCGGATTATGTTGCCTGTTTTACGGATGAAATTCAGGTAGTCTCTCGCGCCGTTGATGTAATAGGGCGGCCAGACGTACTGGTGAATGCTCAGATAGTTAAAATAACGCGCATCGGCGTTGATGATTTCGCGGTTCCATTTCAGATTGAGACCACCGCTGCCGCAGGCGATAATCCGAATTCTGGGATCAATCTTTTTCAGTGCTGTGGTAAATTCAACGAGAGCCTTGATGTATTGCGGAGCCTTATAGGTGAACCATACCTCATTGCCGACTTCCCAGTATTTGACGTTATACGGCTTGGGATGGCCGTATTTGGCCCGTAGCGCTCCCCATTTATTGGTAACCGGGCTGTTGCAATATTCCAGCCATCGGCATGCCTGTCGAATGAAATGTTCCCGCATCTTCTTACTGGCATTACTGGGACCGGTATCGAAGCATATTTCCGGGGACGCGCCAACGAGACGACAGTAGTGGATATATTCATCGGTGCCAAAATCGTTGGGATCATCATCGTTCCAGGCATTACGCTCGGAGACACGGTCAACATCCGGCCCAATGCCATGCATCCATTGATATCCGTCGGTATAGCCCCCACCGGGCCAGCGAATGAGCGTGGGCTTAAGAGCCTTGATCGCCGCCAAAACGTCCGGCCGAAATCCCCCGTTATTTATCGCACGCTGGGACATCAGCGACACTTCATCCACATACGCTGTCCCAGAGCCACTTAGACCAATCTGCAGTGTCGCTCGTTTGAAAGCCTTGGCGACGCTGAAGGAAAATGCAACCCGGCCCCAATCAGGTGTGACCGTCGCGATGTTTTTTTGATATAGAACCTTGTTGCCCGCTACCATCCGGAGCACAACGCCTTGGGGTGCCGCTCCGCGGAGCCATAACGACCCGCGATACTCTCCTGCGTATCTCAGGCAGACATCGCTTTGTTGCACCCCCGTGGGACTTCCGGTCGAAACAATCTTGACGCATCGCTCGCTGTTGCGCGGGTCTTGCTCTGTGGGGGCAACACGACCCCTTCCATAAGTCGACCAGAAACGCACGTTAAAGGGTGGCGCTTTTACAACCTTAACTTTTGGCACCCCGCTGAAAAGGGTTTTTCCCCCGGCAATCGTGGTGATGCGGATATGCTTGAACGCCGCCTGTGTCTGCCATGTGCCGATACCGACCTTTCCCTGAAACTTTGAACCGCCATGCAGCGATTGATCAAAGACTTTCTTGCCGTTCACCCATGCCTGTACGTGCGGCCCATGGCAACGGAGGCGAATGTGATACCAGACGCCGGTTTTGATATGAATCGTCGGCTGGGATACCACCACCCCCGGAATGTTATTTCCCCGTGACCGCTGGATGGCATCCTGGGTATCACGCCATCCTCCCAGATTCAGCCAGAGAAAGTGCTTGGCATTGCGGTCATAGAACAGTATAAGAAAACCCTCCTGGCCGCTGATCTTTTTTGCGTCCAATGACACCTCGTAATTCGACCAGCCAGCCTGGCCGAAGGTCTTGACCACGCCAGAGCCGCCCCCAAGTTGTCTGATCTGGCTTCCGCTGGCCACCCAGTACCTGCCGCCCCCGCCGACTCCCTGCTCAAAGCTAGGATTCCAGATAAGTTGTCCCCATACGCCGTTATCGGCGGAGTGATAGATGTGTTCAAGAAACTGGCCATAGACTTTAGGATCAATCGTGTTGCGTACCTGTCCCGGGTGGATCTGCACGACTTGCGTCCTGGTTGCTGCATCGGCTTCGGGCGATTGCAAGAAACCGCATACCACCAGCGCCAGACTACAAAATAGAGCAACCCAGCCTTGGAGGCGTGTGCAAGATTCTTTGATACGCTGTTCAAACATCGGGGATTCTCCTGTTGATGAGCAAGTCTCATTAAGATTAACTGATCCGAACTATAGAACAGCCTGTCGAATCCGGCAAGGCCAATATCTGCCAAAATGTAGCCGTTTTATGAAATTGCGAGCTAATGCATGGACGGATGAACTTTGGGCGTAAAGGTCAGAGACACGATAAACATCATCGCCGCACTGGCGGTGAGAATTCCGAATACCACGTTAATTCCGAACTGATGCAGCACCCAGCCCAGCGGCAAAAGTCCTGCCGCCCCCAAGGCGTTGGAAAGCCCCAGCGCAATGCCTGAACCCAAGGCCCGGTTCTCCGGGAACATATCCTGCCCAATTAACAATGTCGGAGAAAACGTGCTGAACATGGCAATGCCCAGAATAGCCGCTACGAGCCATAGCCACGGCCCGCCGGCAACAACTACCAGCGGCAATAAAAGCAGCATGACAATACTGCTGCCCACCAGCACCGGCCGCCGGCCGAAGCGATCCGAAACGGTTCCCCCTGTGGCCTGCCCGATCACACCGGTAATTAAAAGCGTGCTGATGATGGAGGCGCCCGAAACCAGAGCACCGCCCCGGAGCTTCCACATCAGGGGAATAAACACAATGGTTCCAAAAACGGCCAATCCGCGAAAGGCTGAAAAACTCACCAGCACCAGAAACGGCTTGCGGTGCTCGCGCCAATGAAGTTTTGGAGCACTTTGACTTCGCGGGGGCGGCAG
>JAJZCT010000332.1 GCA_021828925.1 Planctomycetota bacterium | reverse complement strand
CCAAGGCGGAAATCTTCTAATTTCTCCAGTTAGCCGGGAATATTTCCCGACCAACTGGCCGGAGTGCAATGCAACTCCCACTATAGCCTTCCCGCCAAAAGCCTTGAAAAACAGGCCATTTTGACGGTTTTTTTACCCCGTCTGCTATAGCTCCTGCCCGAACATCGCCGGCCGATACGGTGGGCGGTTCCTGATGTTTATCGACCACAACCGGTAAGTCGCTTGACTTACGCCCCATAAATTCATACAACGGATATCGCAGTTAGTAAAGCACGAGCCGAAAAATATTGTTTTTCGGCTTTTCGGAGGCTGCAAACTGCCAGCGTGTAGTCAAGGGGGAATTGAGACCTGCGAGGGGGGCTAATGAGGGGCTTACATGAGGGCCTAGGTGCTGAAAAGCATACGCCCATGACGGTCATGGACGACGAATTGGTTTTTGGCTTGTTTGATTCAAGCCGCTATTACAGGAGTTTATATTATGGTTATTCGCAAAACAAAAACGTCGGCAGTTGCTCCGGTTAAAGTACCCACTGCCGCGACGGTTGCCGCCCCGACCCCGGTCGCCCGATCAGAATCCAAGGGCAGCGGTACGTTGTCCGCCAAGGGGAGCGTTTCCGCTGTGAAAGTCCCAGTAACCTATGAACAGATTGCGGAACGGGCGTATCAGATTTACCTGAAGCGTGGATTTGGCCCCGGCGATGCCACCTCGGACTGGACTGAAGCCGAGCGGCAACTGAAAGCCGGCCGATAACTCCCAGGGCCGCGGTTTCAGATTTTTTTCTGACACTTTGTGCCGCGTGGTGCGTGTAACTCGGACAGGAAAGCGTGAAGCTTTCCTGCTTGAGGAGTTGCATCATGAAAAAATCGGCCGCAAAAGTTATTCTTACGGGTTTATTGGGCGCTTCGGCATTGGCAGGTTGCGCCACACGCGCGGTTATTGTCGCCCGACCAGGGCCTCCGTTCGCCGGCGTTGTCATTGCGCCCGCCAGACCGCACGCCGTGTGGATACCGGGCCACTGGGTCTGGCGGCCGTATTGGGGGCGGTATGTCTGGGTGCGCGGCCACTGGCGGTAAAATGCCTGCAGGGCGCGTGCCAAGTCGCTTCCGGCGCGATAAAATGATTCCCTTGGAATTGTTGGATTTGCTACGAAAGCGAGTTTGTTAATGTCTTCGGCTACCGGTCATAATCCCTTCTCGGCTCAAAGCGTCATTGTTACACCCTCCGGCAAAAAGACCATTTATCGTCTGGATGCCTTGAATAAAATGGCACCCGTAGATCATCTTCCCTACAGCATTAAAGTGCTGCTGGAAGCCTGCCTGCGGAATTGTGACGGCCACCTGGTAACGGAAAAAGATGTGGAAGCGGTGCTGCGGTATGACGCCAAAAACACCGGATCGGCTGAAATTCCATTCATGCCCGGGCGCGTGGTATTGCAGGATTTTACCGGTGTTCCGGCGGTAGTAGATCTGGCGGCCATGCGGGCGGCGATGAAACGTCTCGGTGGTGATCCTAAAAAAGTTAATCCCCTTGTGCCGTGCGACTTGGTCATCGACCATAGCGTGCAGGTAGATGCATTCGGCAACGGCATGGCCTTGCAGATTAACAGCGAACATGAATTTCAACGCAATCAGGAGCGTTATCAATTTCTCAAGTGGGGACAACAGGCATTTAATAATTTTCGCGTGGTGCCGCCGGCAACGGGCATTGTGCATCAGGTAAATCTGGAATATCTCGCCAAGGTTGTCTGGGAGAAAAATGGTGTGCTGTATCCGGATTCTCTGGTGGGCACCGATTCTCATACGACCATGATTAACGGCCTGGGCGTCGTGGGATGGGGCGTTGGCGGCATTGAGGCCGAAGCGGTGATGCTCGGACAGCCCATTTACATGCTGTTACCTGAAGTGGTGGGTTTCAAACTCATCGGTAAATTGCGCGAAGGATGCACCGCCACGGATATGGTTCTTACCGTTACACAAATGCTGCGCGAACATGGCGTGGTGGAAAAGTTTGTTGAATTTTATGGTCCAGGCTTAGCGGACATGCCCGTGGCCAACCGGGCCACGATTGCCAACATGGCTCCGGAATATGGAGCAACGATCGGCTATTTCCCGATTGATGAGCAGACCTTAACCTATATGCGCTTATCCAGCCGCGATGAGAACTTAATTAAAACCGTTGAGCAGTATGCCAAAATCCAAGGCCTGTGGCGCGACGAAAGCCACCACATTGTCTATTCCAGCACGCTGGAACTGGACCTAAACACCGTGGAACCCTCCTTGGCGGGGCCGCGGCGTCCACAAGATCGCATCGCTTTGACCGCCATGCAATCACAATGGCGGCAAGATTTGTCAGTTACTTACGGCAAAAACGGTGCAGCCCGCGGCTCTAACATGGAAAGCTGGCAGGATGAAGGCGGAAATCTAGCGCTCGCCCAGGCACCTGCAAAAGCCGATCCTGGTCTGGATGGCGTGCCGGTTGAATATGACGGAAAAAAAATCAAACTCAAACATGGTGCCGTGGTCATTGCAGCGATTACCAGTTGCACCAATACCAGCAACCCCAGTGTGATGGTGGCTGCGGGGCTGGTGGCACAAAAAGCCGCAGCGAGGGGATTAACGCGCAAGCCATGGGTAAAAACATCCTTAGCCCCCGGCTCCAAGGTGGTCATGGAATATCTCAACGCCGCGGGGCTTGTGGAACCTTTGGATTCCTGCGGATTTTATCTTGTGGGCTTCGGCTGCACAACGTGTATTGGCAATTCTGGTCCGCTGCCCGAACCGATCAGCAAGGCGATTAATGCCCATGATCTGGTGGCGGCGGCAGTGCTGTCGGGCAACCGAAATTTTGAAGGCCGCATCAGCCCGGATATAAAGGCCAATTATCTGGCCTCGCCGCCGCTGGTGGTGGCGTATGCATTAGCCGGCACGGTGGATATTGATCTGAACAATGATCCCATCGGTACGGATAAATCCGGTAAGCCGGTATATCTGCGAGAAATCTGGCCCAGCCAGAAAGAAATCGCTGATACCGTTGCCAAATCGGTATTAAGTTCCCAGTTCAAGCACCAATACGCCAATGTATTTGCCGGTTCTGAGGATTGGAAAGCCATTGAAACCAGCACGGGCGATCAGTTCGAATGGGACCAAAAGAGTACCTATATTCAGGAACCGCCATTTTTTGTCGGCATTGAGCCGGCGGTTAAACCGATCAAGCCGATTCAAGGGGCGCGATGTCTGGCGGTTCTCAGCGATTCCATTACCACCGACCACATCAGCCCCGCAGGCTCCATTAAGAAAGACAGCCCGGCTGGAAAATTTCTTATGGAAAATGGGGTCGAAGTTAAAATGTTCAATAGTTACGGGGCACGCCGGGGCAATGACCGCGTGATGACCCGCGGCACGTTTGCCAATATTCGTGTGAAAAATAAACTCGCACCAGGCACTGAAGGCGGCGTTACCACTGATCTGCTCGATGGAAAAGTTAAGCCAATTTTTGATGCCAGCACGCATTACAAACAGGCCGGTATTCCGCTGATTGTTCTGGCCGGTAAAGATTATGGCATGGGTTCCAGCCGGGACTGGGCGGCCAAGGGAACGTTTCTTCTGGGCGTCCGCGCTGTGATTGCCGAATCGTTTGAACGCATTCACCGCAGCAATTTAGTCGGCATGGGCGTGCTGCCTTTGACCTTAAAAAAAGGCGAAACCGCCGCAACCCACGGCCTGACCGGCAGAGAGACCTTTGAAATCCATCTGACCGATGCCCTGACTCCACGTCAGGATGTAAAAGTCATTGCCGTAAAAGAGGATGGCGGAAAAATTGAATTTACCGCCACCTGCCGCATTGATACCCCCGTGGAAGTCGAATACTTCCGCAACGGCGGAATCCTGCACAACGTGCTACGACGCATGGCGAAGTAGCAGCGGCTGGCGTAAAACAAAAAGGCCTGCGAGTGGGGCGCATTGTGTCGCTAGCACGAATAACAGGTGTAAGA
>JAJZCT010000331.1 GCA_021828925.1 Planctomycetota bacterium | reverse complement strand
CTTTCAACGACCTACCTGGGCATCAAGTTGGCTAGTCCGCTAGTGGTCGGCGCATCGCCCCTGGGAGATGACGCGGAGCGGGCGCGGGAACTCGTTGACGCTGGCGCTGCAGCGGTCGTGATGCACTCCCTGTTTCAGGAGCAATTGGACGCAGATCAGTTTTCAAGTCTTTATCTGCGCGAAATGTATGCCGACAATCAGGGGCCGCAACTGGGATTTATGGATCCAGGCGCGTTGACTACCAGCCCGGAGGAATATCTTTCCCGGATTCAACGCATCAAACGCGCTGTGGGAGTTCCGGTAATCGGTTCGCTTAATGGTTCCCGGCCCGGCGGGTGGATCCACTATGCCGAGCATATTGAACAAGCCGGTGCCGATGCGCTGGAATTGAATCTTTACGCCTTTCCCAGCGATCCAGCGGTCAGCGGTATGGACGTGGAACGTCAAATGCTGGATATCATCCGCATGGTGACGGCATCGGTGCGCATCCCCGTAGCGGTTAAACTCTCACCGTTCTTATCTTCCTTGCCCCACTTTGCCGCAGCCGCACAAAACGCCGGTGCCTCCGGCCTGGTCCTGTTCAACCGGTTTTATGAACCCGCAGGCGATACCGCTCCTCATGCGTCCAAAACTTCGGAACCACACGGCGACAACCCTCATCTGCAACTGCGACTTTATTGGCTGGCCGTTCTGGCAATGCATCTGAAGACTTCGTTAGCTATTTCCGGCGGTGTCAACAGTGGAGAAGATATGTTTAAGGCGGTCAAAGCCGGTGCCCATGTCTGCCAGGTGGTTTCTGCGATGATGTATCGAGGTCCAGTCGCTGCCAAGGAAATGCTGGCTGACTTCCGTAACCGCATGGAAGAACATCGATGCGATTCTATTGAAGATTTGCGAAGCCGCTCACGCTTCGAGCAAACGCCTGATCCGGAAGCATGTGAGCGCATCCGTTACATGCACGCGCTCCAGCGTCCGACGCTTTGAAGCTCACACTGCGGGAATTATGTGTAATTGGGCTTCGCCGCCGCTATGGCTGTCCGAGTTGGCCGTGCCGCATTCCGGCGGCCTTGGAGCAATTCGACCGTCTTTTGGAAAATCTCATCGGGCGTGCCGTCGGCCGATACTGGAACCAGCAAGCCCCGCTGCTGGTAATATGCGATCAATGGTTCGGTCAGCTTGCTGTATTCCTGCAGGCGCGTGCGCACAGCTTCCGGTCGATCATCTTCTCTTTGTTTGAGTTCGCCACCACACACATCACAGATTCCCTTTTGTTTGGGGGGTTTGCTGGCACGATGATATACGGCGTGGCAGCGCGGGCAGGTAAGCCGCCCGGCCGACCGCTGAACCGTGGCCTCCAAAGATAGTTCATAACTAATCACCGCATCGAGTGTAACCCGCAACCCGGTCAGCAACGTTTCAAAATCCACCGCCTGCTTCACGGTGCGGGGAAAACCATCTAAAATAAAGCCGCCCTGACATTGCAAACAACCTGAACGCTCGGCCACCATGGCCAACACCAGGTCGTCGGAAACAAGCTTCCCATTTCGCATGGCTTCAAGCGCCGCAACCATCGCCGGAGTGGCTTGGCACTGATCCAGATGCTTCGCAGCGCGAAATACATCCCCCGTGGATAGGTGACACGCATGCAGATGCCGCGCAAGCAGTTCCGACTGTGTGCCTTTTCCCACGCCCGGCGGCCCCAAAAGAATCAGGCACCAAGGGTGTGCTGATTTTGGGGGCTGAACAGAACAGGTAAACTGCGGACCTTTAAGCCAGGCCGCGCGATCCGAGCCTGAAGGAGGTACGAACATAAAAACCCCTGTCCGCCCTCAAAGCATCATAATAAAGCCACCTCAACGCGAAGTGGCAGGAAATTCCGATTCCCGCCAGCGTCAATCTCCCGCGAGAACGTCACCGCTCCGCTGCAGCTTTAGAGGTATAACTAAAATATTACCGTTCCATGCCTCACCGTGCAACACCGCCTGAACACAACGCGGCGCTCAATAAACAATGAACAAACCGCTGGGTATCGCGAATTTCTGCTTAAGGATTATCTACCCGTCGGCACCCTTCGTTGCAGAGGCAGCCAAGAGGATCAATTGCTCACCTGCCCACAAGCTTCTTGTTGCCCAAAAGCTACCGTTGAGCTTTTTTCAAGCGATTGTTAATATATCGCCAACTTAAACACAATGTGGCCCGTCCTTGGCGTCACTGGACTTTCGTGTCAAATCTTTCTATAGTTTCAATAACAATTGAACGGTTCCCGGGCCGTGGGATTGCGGCACCCCGTTCGTGGAGAGCTTTTATGGTCACTATGACTGGGCCAATGACATTGCAGGTACTTGAGCCTTACCTGGCGCAAGTCAATGATCTATTTGCCAGTGAATTGGCCAGCGATCTGGATCACGTACAGACTCTGTCCAATCATGTTGAACGATTTCGCGGCAAAATGTTACGCCCCGTACTGGTTTTTCTTTCAGGCTTGGCAGCACGTGGCGTTGATAAGCCGCTGGGGCAAACGCATATCACCATCGCCACCGTAGTGGAAATGGTTCATGTTGCCACGCTGGTGCATGATGATGTATTGGACAACGCGGAAATCCGCCGGCGCGGAGCCACCATTAATCACTTGCACGGCAATGAGGCGGCGGTACTGCTGGGGGATTTGTTAATCAGCCATGCCTACCATCTTTGCAGTTCCCTGGAAAGCCAGATTGCCTCACGCGCCATTGGCCGCACCACCAATATCGTCTGCGAAGGTGAACTTACGCAGAATTTCAATCGGGGCAATTGGGAATTAACCGAACAAACCTACTTTGACATTATTTACCGCAAAACCGCCAGCCTGATTGAAACGTCCTGCCGCCTGGGAGCCTGGGCATCCAATGCCGATGCCGCGACAGTAGAGGCACTAGGTAACTACGGCCGGGATGTCGGCATGGCGTTCCAAATTGTCGATGATATTTTGGATATTGCGGGCCACCAGAAAACGGTGGGGAAAACCCTGGGAAGCGATATTGAAAAAGGCAAACTAACCTTGCCGATGATTCATTTTCTTGCCACCGCCGCCCCCACGCATCAGCAACTGCTGATCAGCCTGCTGGAATCGGACGCCTCAGACCGTATTGATAACGCCCGACAACTGCTGATCCCCAGCCCCTCCATGCGTTACGCCCGCAACCGTGCCCAGCAACTCGTGGATCAGGCCATCGCTGCCATCAGCGAATTGCCGGAATCAGAATTCCGACAAATTCTCATCGACATGGCCCGATTCGTCACCGCCCGCGAATTATGAAATAACGCAGTTTGGTTACGTCGGAATAGTCTGATAGAATACGCAGGTTGGTGAATGTACCCATTCAGGTCGCTGGCTTGCTGAATGGGAGGCAATATTGATTAATTAGGCCTCAAGCCGGCGACAACTGGAATTGCGTGACATGGCAAATCAAAGCGGAAATGGTGGATCAGGTAATGGCGGCGGAGTCGGCAATGGACCCGGTGCCTCCGGCGGCTCTGGTGGATTTCGCGGCCGCAAAGTGACCAATTGTTCGTTTTGTGGAAAATCCAGCCGCGAAGTCGGCCCCATGGTGGAAGGCCCCAACGACATCTACATCTGCGCCAGTTGTTCGGAACTGTGCCAAAATATTTTCAAGCAGGAGAAACGGAAAGTCACCGGCGCTAAGCCCACAGTTGGGGAAATTCCGCCCCCCCGCCAACTCAAAGAATTTATGGATCAGTATGTTATCGGGCAGGAATCTGCCAAACGGGCGTTATCCGTTGCCGTGCATAATCATTATAAGCGGCTCTCCCACACTGATGGCCGCACGTCCGATGATGTTGAGCTGGATAAATCCAATGTGTTGCTCATTGGTCCTACCGGATCGGGCAAAACGCTTCTGGCCCGCACGCTGGCGCGTTGTCTGAATGTCCCCTTTGCCATTGGCGACGCCACCACGCTTACCGAAGCGGGTTATGTGGGCGAGGACGTTGAAAAT
>JAJZCT010000330.1 GCA_021828925.1 Planctomycetota bacterium | reverse complement strand
GATCTGTTCAAATTTTCCGGACCCCAGGTCTGTCACATCCCAGCCCAGGCCGCGCCGGCGAATGTAATCTCCGGCCGCACCCAGCGTGGCCCAGTGTTCAGGTGACCAGCAGGCAAAGGACGGCAGATAAAACTTCTGGGCCTTGAAAAAAGACATCGCTTCCGTCAGATAGCCGTTGACTTCAGACCGTTGCATCGCTACTCCTTTCGACGTTACGATAACATGATTCTCATCATGTTCATCCGACCTTACGGAACACTTCTGCCAAAGCGGCGAGTGCCGGTTTGGGATGACCGTCAAAATCAATCAGGGCGGTATTGGCGGTACAGGGAAACGCATCGTGTCCCATCCAGACCATAAATCCGCCACACGCGGGAAATCGTCCCTTGGGAATACTATTTGCGGCAAATTACCGTTAGCCTTGAGATGCGGCCCCAGCGCGACATCATACGGATGAAACGATCCCTCGAAGCCCGCGAGCCGTTGACCGTTGAGAAAGATTGCTCCCCGATAGTCCAAACCCTCGCAATGCAAGCGAAATTGCTTGCCGTTTTTCACCCAGTCATCGGGAATAACCGTCTGATAAACCCAGTCAAGGTTTTCTACCCACTGGCAGTCGCGCGCATGAAGACCGACGTTCCAATCTTTTATCAATCCGGCCTCTAACAGGGCAAGCTGCACCGAACCGGGCACACTAGCGGGAATTGGACCGACTTTTTGACCGGTGGTCTGATGAATATCGGCAATGGTGATCGGGCTGCTCAATCGTTCGAAGTATGGCATATACCCCGACAATTGCCATTTCAGCGTGGATAAATCATACCGCCGTTTGGCCCCGGCGGAGGCGACGGCACTTTGCGCAGGCTCCTCCGCCGACTTGGCCACGCCCAGTCCGCCAAGGCCTGCCGCCACCGCCAATTGCAACAGATTCCGACGGGTTAACCCCATTGCGTCATTTTGGTCATTACGTGAAGCCATCAGACAATCCTTATACGGAAAAAAGTCCGGCAGTAAAACGGTACCTGATACCTTTTAATTTGTTCATGAGGGATCGCTCGTCGGTCATAGTACCAGCCCGGATGGCGGACGATCTTCCTTGGCCGAGGCCCAGTCCTTGTTGGGCTTGCGGCCCATGCGGAAATAAAGTTCACCACCGGCCACAATATCGTCATGGGTAAACCACGATCGTGTAAGTTCCTTGCCGTTAAGTTTAGCGCTTTGAATATAACAGTTCTCGGCTGAATTATTTTCCGCCACGATGGTAAAGGTGGTGTGGGCAGCGGGGTTGTGAATTTGCACCCGATTGACCAGCGGGCTGCCGATCACATACACGCCGTTGGCAGCATTGACTGGATAAAACCCCATGGCTCCCATGGTAAAGCAACTGGAAGTCTGGCCAATATCATCGTTGCCGGGAATACCGTTGGGTGTGTTGTTGTAAAGAGCGAGCATTTTGCGCACCCAATATTGCGTTTTCCATGCCGCCCCGGCGAATGGGTAGAGATACGGGATATGGTTACTGGGCTCATTGCCCTGGGCGTCCTGACCGATCATACCGCTGACATCCGGTGAGGTGTTATAAACCTTGGACGGGGCGGTGAAGAAGGCATCGAGCTTGGCTATAAACTGCTGATCGCCGCCGTACAAATTAATGAGTCCCGGAACATCCTGCATGACATTAAACGTCGCCTCCCACCCATCGGATTCGGTATAGTCTCGCCAGTATTCCTCATCCGGACGGAACGGCGTCTGCCACTTTCCATCGGCCAACTTACCGCGCATAAAACCCGTAGCGGGATCAAAAAGGTTTTTATAATTTTGACCCAGCTTGTAGAACATCACGGCATCGTCATGCTTTCCCAACAGTTGTGCCATGGCACCCATGCACCAATAGTCATAGGCAAAATCCAGCGTTCGCGAAACGGATTGATTCGCTGTACTGATGGGCACATAACCATAATGGCGGAACTGCTGCTGCAATTCCTTATTGCCGTTGGCGGTAGCACCCACCAGGGCCGTTTCTCTCATGGCTGCGTAAAGAGCCGGGATGTTATAGCCTCGGAATCCGCGGGTGTAGGCCCCGACAATCATACCCACCACATGAAATCCGGTCATGCACCAGGTTTCATTGGCCCATAATGGCCACATAGGCAGGGACTTTTGGTCCAACTGCCGATAATCAGTCAACATGGTGTTGATGATATCATTGGTGCGGTGGGGCTGGGTCAGCATGATAAACGGAAATTCACCACGGTAAATATCCCATATTGACATCGTTGTGTAATTGGTAAAACCGGGGTTGGGATGGTTTTTAAAATCTTCCCCACGGAAAGTACCATCCGCATCATTGAACGTGGTGGGGCCCATCATGGCGTGATAGGCACTGGAGTAAAAGGTTTGTGCCAGGTCCGTGGTGGGAAAATCAGCCTGCAACACACCCATTGCCTGATTCCATACCTGCAGCGTCTGTTGGGCACGGGAATCAAAATCCCAGTGAGGAATTTCCGCAGCCAGATTTTTAGCGGCCCCTTCAATGCCCGTGCCGGAAATACCCACACGAACCAGCAGGGGATGATGCGGGTTCACCGCATCGTGATTCCATTGAAAAATAGCTTTAATCTGCGTGGCCGAAAAATGTTTTGGGTGCGGAGCAAGGTGATTAGTCACATGGCCATCGACCATCACATCATAGGCCTGAATCGGCGCACTGAATTCCATAACAAAATAGGCCTGGCGATTCTTGGCCCAACCATGGCTGTAACGCTTTCCACTGATTCGGGTAGGGCTTTCAATGGTCAATTCCGTGTGAAAAGCGGTATTGCCCAGGCCATGGACTAAATCCAGAATCATTCCACAGCGTGTATCGGCGGGCAACGCCGGATAGGTGTAGCGATGCATTCCGCAGCGGGTGGTGGCGGTCAGTTCCGCCTTTACTCGCGGGGTTTGCAGATACACGCTGTAATAGCCCGCGCGGACTGTTTCCTGTTGATGCGAAAAGCGCGAGGCGTAGCCCGTGTCGCCATCTCTGGAAACCCAGCCAGATTCGGAACCCAACGCCTGGATTTGCCCTTCATGTTCTTTTCCCGGCGCGCCGGAAGTCCATCCCCAGTTCACCCCTTGGACTACCGGCATTACCAACACGTCCCCCATTTCCTGCACGCCGGTTCCGGAAATGTGCGTATGACTGATGCCCAGTACGGTGTTATCGGGATAGTGATAGCCGCCGCAATGGTCCCAGTCATAGATGTCCCACTTCCCATTCCATTTTGGTTCCGGCGGCCCAACCGTATCGGGACTTAGTTGCACGAGCCCAAACGGTGCCGTGGCTCCTGGAAAGGTATGCCCATGCCAGCCGGTGCCGACGATCGGACGCACCAAATGGGCAAAACCGCCCGACGACGCGCTCTGGCCAATAGAGGCCGCCAGACTATTAGCCCCTGCGGTGCCTGCGTCCGCAGCCCGTTCCGCCGTCAACGATCCGACCGCAACAGCCCCGGCCGCCGCCATGCATGCCTTTAGAAATTCGCGCCGTTCAAGACCCTGGGAAACATGATTGTTCATAAGTACTCCTGACGTTTTATAAAAGCCAAGCCGCGATTCTTTGAAAGTTTAACCGTTAAGGATATTTTCCACTCCAGCGGTAATATTAGAATGAATTTGTAACCGTTTCCGCAGCAATAGTGCCGAGCGATACACAATAAAAACGGCCCTCATACCGCCATTACCAGTGACACCGGCTCTGGCACCGACTATTAACCGCCTTGCTAATGTGTGCGCGATTGTATTGACGCGTTTTAACGCCAGCTCCGCGCATATATCCAGCCCGCATGAGTATATGGCATTGCCATAGGAATAAAAGTACCATTTTTTATCAATTGTTGTGACTTTTTTCGTCACGGCTGATCTCAGTTCCTGCATGCCGCAACGATAGCATTTCCCAAAGCCGCTCCCGCACTGCTATTCAGGCTTTTACAACGGGCAAAACCAGCGTGCCTCGGCGGT
>JAJZCT010000329.1 GCA_021828925.1 Planctomycetota bacterium | reverse complement strand
TTTCCTGAAAATGGTCAAAGAGAAAATGGCGTTGCTGGAGATAGTAGCTTGGTATATACAATCCCATGCGCATGATGGTATCCGGATAATGCCCAAGATTATGGCCATTCAGCCACATATAGCCGCCGGTTAAATCACCCCAGGCCACGCGCATGACCACATGCAGCCGATCCTGTGGAATCAGTTTTGGATTCCAGGTAAAAGCGGTGCGATAAAAGCACGGTACATTCGGAGCTTTAGTGAAGTTCTTCCATCCTGACTTGTTAAATGGCGATCCCATACCGCCGCGCATACGCCAATGCAGAATGGCTCCCCCGCCGCTGATGGCGGGGGCCAATCGGGATATGCTCAATGACATCTGCCCCAGACTGTGCATGGCATTTGCCGGTATCAAAATGCTTAAAATATTAGGCTGCTTGCCGTACCAGAATGTCAGCATCGCCCGTGCCGGATCAGTCCCGACCGCGTGCAGATCTACCCGTCCGGCATCAAAACAGATAAATGCGTTGGACATAGGATGTTGCCAGGAAAGCACCAGATGATCGGCATTAAGCTGCGGAATTTTGGCCCGCAGCCATATAAAGCCACGCTTCTTAAATTCCGGAATTACCCCGTGGTTTAGCTTATTGAACTGCCCTTCGTCCATGTCAGATAACACCCGCACCATCGCCGCCGATTTGGACAACGCGAGAAAGCGGTATTTCCAATTTTTCACCACCAGATTTGTGGTTACCACCTTCATGAGTATCGCCTTGCCGGAAATTCCCATGGCCCCCACCTTGTTGTACGGGCCGATATAGGTCCACAGCTTCGGTCGCCCGCTGGAACTGGCCAGAATCGCCAGGTCATTGACCCCAGCCTTGAGCCGCACATTTACCACCCGCTGCCCACCGGCTTGGGCCAAGATCCCGTTGACAAACACGTCAGCTGTACCGGCGAGATGGGAAAATAAAATGCGATATGCCCCGGCTCTTTTTACCGTTATTTTACTGCGATACCATTGATGCAGGCCGGGGTAATCGCCCACTCCCATCTGCACCGGATTGGGTGCGGCAACCCAGGACTTATCATCATATTTCGGATTTGCCGGCCCATTGGCCAATCGCACCTGCCAAGGCGCAAATGCCGGAACGGCCAAATTCGCCGCTTTCCGCAGTCCCGCCACAGAACTGACAGAAATCGGTTTTGATGAATTACCAAAATAAATCCGCGCCTGCCCGATGTTATCAGCCAGCGGCATTTGCGTATGAAGCACAATGTGTCCCTTGCCGCTTTCGGTCCGGCCCACGTAATCCGGCCCGCAAACCAGCGCCGGCTGGCCGCCAATGTTCAAAAACCAGGTGTGATACATGGCCTCACGGCTTTCCACAAACACGCGCAGTATGTGATGGGCGGTTTTTATACTGTAAATATCCGGGCCTGACGGCGGCACTTTCACCTGTAGCGTCAAACCTCCGGTTGCAGATTTCTTTTTGAACGATTTTGCCTGTGAGAGTATTTTTTCGTGCACGGCGAATCGCAAAAGTATCTGCGATCCCGGCGGGCCGTACGCCACCAATGATGTGGTTGCTCCCTGCTTAAAAATGCCGAAGATTCGCCCGCAACTTGCCTGCAATTCGAAGGTCTTGTCAATCGCAAATTTCTTCACCACCGCCAGCAGATGGAACCCGGCTATGGTCTGCGGACAGCCGTCGGGAATTTTCACCGTCACAGGCTGAAATGATAAGTTCTGATAAAAAAACATATCACCATTGGGGCTTTGCCGCTCAAACACGCGTACGCCAGGCGGAGCCTTGAATTTCAGATGGCGCACATTAATGCTGGTTTCCAGGATACGTTGAAAGCTGCGTCCAAAATAATTGGCGGTTTTGTAGATGTAATATAATGGCCGCAAATCACCCGCTTGACCAATGGGTGCCCCAAAGTCGTAACTTGGACCGATTGTATTATCCACATAGAAGGATGGCGTGGTGCCTCCCACAGCCATATAGGCGTCGTAGCCGTTTCCACCATACGCAATAACATGCCACATCGCCTGCCGACTGATTTCTCTTAGCGCCGGTGGATGCGTACGATATAACGTAAACCACCCCGTCCACATTTCAGTGGTAAACCAGGGGCAACTGCGGTTTTTTGTGCTCCACGGGCCGGGACCCGCCGGACTGTTTCCATGGTGCATGCCGCTGAAATACATGGGCACATCGATACCCATTGCGCGAGTTTTGTTGTATAGAAATTTGTAATACTTATTGGGCAGCACATCGCCCCATCCCTGCGAATCTTCATTTTCCAATTGCACCATAATCACCGGCCCGCCGCGGTTGATCTGATTGGCCGCAACGATCGGTAAAAGTTTGTTGTAATAGCTGTTGACCGCACTGATAAAGGGCTTGTCATCCTCACGCACGGCCAGACCGGGGATAAACCGCAGCCACACCGGCCAGCCGCCCTGACTCCATTCCCCGTTGCAGTACGGGCCGATGCGGAGAATGGCGTAGAAACCCATTTTGTGAACCAGTTTTAAGAATGCCGCAAGATTATGACGCCCCTTAAAATCGAATTCACCCTGGCGCGATTCCTGATAGCTCCAGAAAATATAAGTCTGAACACAGTTAAATCCGGCACGTTTCATTTTCAATAATCGGCTGGCCCATAACGCCCGCGGCACCCGCTGATAATGCAAACTTCCCGAGGCAATAAATACCCGTTTGCCCCGGATAATAAACCCTCTTGCGTCAAAATTAAAATACGGCTTCGCCGCTGCCGTCGACGGGAACATCCCAACATCTTCCGGGCCAAACGCGACCGTCGGCGTCGCGTGCCAGGCGAGCATTATTATGACCACCAGCGCGACCGATCGGAGGACAGAAATATAAGCTTTGCCGTCGTTGAAGAATTTAGATCGCACTGGCAGCAATGTAACACTCCAAATTAACCGCGTTTAGGAGCCGCTCTGCCGACACGCTGCCAAGCGACATTATTTCCTCACCCAAATCAGCCCCTTGCGCACAGCACAACGCCCCGCATGGCCGATGCATGATTGTAGTGGTACAACGCATAAAAACCGAACATGTTGCGACTTTCTTCGATAGCATTGACGATTTCCTGGGAGCAGTTCCTCCCAGTGGCGCGATGCCTGTATGGCGTGATAGCATCAAATGCGAATGAGAAAACCCGCTTTGATCACGCCGCACTGTTCCTGCCGAGGCACAGATCAAGGCGTTGCAATATGTGAACATGAAAGCGCAGCGTTGTAGAGTTGCTGGACCGCGTGCTCAAATCGCTGGAAAGACCGAAGATTTTGCGAACGCACGATATGGATATTCAGGCGGCGCGCAAAATCGGATTGATGAATCGTGGGCTATAGCCATTTCGGGGTGCGTTACCGTGAGCAATTCCGAGGGGCTAAGCAATTTATCCATTAGCGCGCTACGTTGCCCCTGAGCCAGGGGGCAGATCTTTGTTCCATTGTCTGAAATTTCCACAACCCTGATCGAATCCGCCTCGAAAGCATCCAGCAATTGTGGGCTGTGGGTGGTGAGGATAAACTGCGTGCCTAACTTTTCATTTGCCGCCCGCATGAAATCCCCCAGCATCGTCAACGCACCTGGAAAAATCCCATTCTCCGGCTCCTCAAAAACTACGACCTGCTTTGGCGGTTGCTGATAAATGGCGAGCAAGTGTGCCAGAAAGCGACGAAAACCGCCGGACTGTCGCGAAAGCGGCAAGGCGATAATCTGGCCGCCAAATTTATACGAGACTGTCAGTCGCTCCTGATGGAAGGGGGACGTGGTAATCGCTTCCACGGAAGCGGATAGTCTCTTGATGGCCCCGTCAATTTCACGCCAATTGTTAAGCGACTGAAGGTTGCCGAGAATTCCATCGACCACCGCGTAATAATTGGCACCGTCGAAGCGAAGGGCGAATCCGTCGGCGGCTGATGTGCCCGCGTTTGGCGTTGCCAGAACTTGGGCAGGAAAATCATAGCAACCTATCCCCCGCGCAGCA
>JAJZCT010000328.1 GCA_021828925.1 Planctomycetota bacterium | reverse complement strand
GATGATTGCCCAACCTGCGCTCTGGGAACGCCGCCGTCCGTTGGTACTGGCATTCCTCTGTTTTGTGTTTGCGGCGTGGTTTGCGTGGGATGGCTGGTACGGCTGGCCGAATCATGATGACAAAGCGGTCAAGCAGATGCTGCTATCTCACCGGGTAACGGGCAAGGACAAGGCCATTGCACGTTCCTGGCCGGGCTGGCGTCATGCGACGGAGGCCCAGCGCCTGAGGTTTGATCATCTGGTGCATATTAATAATATCACGGGGTGGCATACGGTAACGGACATTCATAATCAGCGATGGATTGTTCTGGCAATCGGTTTGGTGGCGGTAGGGGGGCTGGTGTGGTTTGTGCGCGTAAAATCCAAACGCATCGTGGCTGATGATCAGGGGCTGCATCTGCCCAATGGAAGTCTTGTCGCGTATTCGGCCATGAAAGTTATTGATAATCGCCGCTGGCCCGGCGCGGGTCTGGTAACCGTTGAATATGCCGATGCCGGGGGGCATAGTCATCATGCGGTTCTGGACGCCGTTATTTATGAAAATCTTCCAGCATTGTTAAATGAAGTTATCGCACGAGCCACGTCCGCCCAGGTGGTAAACCCACCGGAGAAGCCGGGGATTGCTGTTGGCATGGAGAGTTAAAATCATGGCATTGGCCGCAATAGTAACGGATTTGATATTCTCGACAAAAATTGTGACCGAAGCGCGGGCGCAGCAGCGGCAGGTGCGGGTGCTGCGATCCTACAGTGTTTTGAGCGAATTCCTTCGCGTGACTCCGCCGGACATGCTGATTGTTGATATGAATTGCGGGGGCATTAACTCACTATCCGCCATAGCGCTGGCCAAAAATTCCAAGCCTGACTGTAAGATCGTGGCTTATTTATCGCACAATCAGCAGGACCTGGCACAGCAGGCGATGCAGGCGGGTGCTGATCAGGTGGTGCCGCGGTCGGAATTTGTCATTCTTCTGCCTACGCTGGTGCAAACCTATGCGGATGCTGTTGCGGTTGGCCCAATGTCAGGAACCGCTAATATTTCCGGCGCAATTTCCGGCAGCGCAGCCGTTCTTCCAAAGTCGTTATGACCCGCCCCTGGTGCTCTGTCACGGAGTTGGCATGTCGTGTGTATTAGGTATTGAAACAACCTGTGATGAAACCGCTTGTGCGGTGGTCGAAGATGGGCGGATTGTGCGATCGAATGTTATCCGGACGCAAATTGATCTGCATCAGAAATATGGAGGCGTGGTGCCGGAGATTGCGGCCCGGGCGCACATTGAATGGCTCAATGACATTGTGGCCGAGGCGATGAAAATGGCGGGGGTTAAGGCGGAAGATATTTCCGGAATTGCCGTAGCAAATTGCCCGGGACTTGTGGGGTGCCTGCTGGTGGGTGTCTCGGCGGCCAAGGCATTGGCTTTTGCGTGGGATAAGCCGCTGGTGGGGGTGAATCACGTGCATGCGCACTTGTACGCGGGTTGCCTGATTCCGCCGCAGAGCGTTGAGAATGCATCTGGGGTATTCCCGGAACCGCCAGCGTTGCCGGCGTTGGGGCTGGTGATTTCCGGGGGGCATACGACGTTGTATGAGGTGCAGGCGTTTAATTCGCTGCGCCGCCTGGGTGCGACGATTGACGATGCGGTGGGGGAGGCATTTGATAAAGTTGCGGCCATTCTGCAACTGGGTTATCCCGGCGGCCCGCTGGTGGAGAATTTGGCACGGAGCGGTCGCGCCAATGAGGTGAAATTTCCCTTGTCTCTTCTGGGGAAGCAATCGCTGGATTTCTCGTTCAGCGGGATAAAAACGGCGGTTTTATATCATGTTAATGGTCAGGGCGGAGCACAGCGCACCAGCGCGGATTTAACGCCGCAGCAGCGGGCGGATACCGCGGCGGCATTTCAGCGGGTAGTGGCGGAGATATTGGAAATTAAGGTATGCCGGGCGATGGAAGTGACAAATCCGCGATCTTTGATTGTCGGTGGCGGTGTTTCAGCTAATGCGTGCATTCGGAGTGGTTTACAGCGCGTGGCGGATGCGGCGAACATACGGCTATATTTGCCGCCCATGGCGTATTGTACGGATAATGCCGCCATGATCGCGGGCTTGGGGGCGCAGCTTTTGGAATCCGGACAACGTGCGGATTTGGATTTATCGGCGATAGCGACGGGGTAGCGACGCAGGTTACGGGTTACAGGGGACAAGGTTACAGTGTCAAGGAAGCGCTGCGCGGCCAAATGCCAGATCCGTCGCAACCCGGCGATTACTCGGACAGGCTCCTAGGAGTTAGAAGATGACGAAGGTTACGGGTTATGGGTTACAAGGGACGGCCGGCGGCGAGCACTGAGCATCGGGCATCTCGCATATAGCATTTTCTGGAAGGGCTGCGCTTTCAGTTGGCCCGGCAGGATAAACCTGCCGGCTCGCTTGGTCTTCTAACTCCTGCGTACTCGTACAACTTCTAACTCCTCGCTTCTAACTTCTTCCCCGGTTTCCGGTTCCGGTGCTGGCGGGAAATATTTTTTCAATATTAAGCTTGTATTAGCCGATCAAAAATGTTATGAAGAAGTTGTGATTTCGACTTCTCTTTTTTTTGGGAGGTTACCATGCCGCATCGGCGCACCAGTGGTTCTAAAGTTCGTTCCCATAAATTTGGTTTTAATAAGGCAAGTTTCCAGCAGCGGAAAGTAGCGCGGCTTGAAGGGCGTCGGGCGCTATCAAGCCTTCCGCGAGAGGAATAAATTGTGATGTTGCGATATAATGCCGCCTGATTTTGCAGCGTTCCTCTGATGAGGAATTCTATACCATGGAGGCATTGTATATGGCGGCACCGGTTCGCAGCAGCAATGACACACATTTACCCCGCAGCACCATCTTGGTGGTGGATGACAATCCGCCGAATGTTGAGCTGATCCAAGCCTATCTGGAGTCCATGGATTGCACAACGGAGGTGGCGGTGGATGGCGTGGATGCTTTGGCCAAGGTGCCCAAAGTCATGCCGGATTTAATTATTCTGGATGTTATGATGCCGCGCATGAGTGGCTTTGAAGTTTGCCGAAAACTCAAATCCGATGCCCGTTTCCGGGACATACCCATTCTAATGATTACCGCGCTGAACGAATTAGGGGATATTGAGCGCGGAGTGGAAAGTGGGACCGATGATTTTCTCACCAAGCCGGTCAATAAGCTTGAGTTGCTCACGCGGGTAAAAAGTCTTTTACGGGTGCGGCATCTGAAGGGGCAACTGGAGCGAACCTTAGCATATTTGCATGAAATTGAGGCCAATGAGCCGCGGCGGCCGCAAGGGTAGAAGGCTCTGCCGGTATGGCAGCGATCATTTGGATGGTTCTGTCGGCACTGGACTGGGTGGGCGGTGAATTCAGTTCGACGTTTGACTGTATTGCAAGTTCTAGGCTATAAAACACCGTGCGGGTGCGGTTTATCCGTAGGAAAGTGCTGGCTCAGGCGGCAGAAATAATACTCCGATTTAGGTAAGCGAGAAGTTGATGCTACGTTTTCAGGTTTTCCGAGATGGCCAGGCACCCACAGAGCTGGATTTAAGCTCGGCTTACCTTGTCGGCTCCGATAGCGTGCCGATCCGCGGCGAATTGGCATACGTGGATGGTGAAATTCGATGTCGCAAGCGCCCGGCGGGGCCGGCGGCGCTGACATTAATGTGGGATGTGCGGAATTTTGGCACTATTATGCTGGAGACGGTTCGTCTGCCGGAACGCAGTCAGCCCTATGTGCTAAATGTTGAATTGGCCCGTAATCGTATGATGCGGCTTTTGCAAAAGCGGGAAGATTGGGGGCTTTTGGATATTCCTGAGGCTCAGGCGGTCAATCAGAAATTTAATGAAGCCCGTGAATTGCTCATCGAAGCGATGGAAAACCTGGAAAATCCACCCTTGGCCGCCAAATTTGCCGACAAGTGCCTGGCCATTGCGGTTCCCGCCTCGGAGCAAACGGCTCTGGTTCATGCGGAATTGCTTTTGCAGCGTCGCATCAGCACGCGGGCCAATTCAACA
>JAJZCT010000007.1 GCA_021828925.1 Planctomycetota bacterium | reverse complement strand
TGATCCGCCACGGACCGCGTACACGAACATCGGCAAGAACGCCGCCCCTACGGATGGTTAATGGGTCGAGCAATTCGAATTGCACGCTCCTAGCGGCGTAAATTCCCGGCGAATAATCGCCGTCGTCACACTTGGCGACCGCCCCTCCACGCAATATCCGGAGGCTCTGAGCGTTCCCACGATTGAACACGGGCCGGGTTCCGTCGGAGACCTGGCCAGCACTCAGAGGCCCTGCGTCCTCCGATTTGGCGTAGATGACGACGTAGTCGCAAATGTCCGTCATTTTCTTACTCGGGAAAGCGGTCTTCCGCGCCGCCCTGCGCTTTATAACGCCGCAGAAATTTTCTTCACCGAAGACCTCATCGCACAGCTTGCGGAGGTTTGGCTGCTCAGTTTCATCAATGCTGATGAAAATCAAGCCGTCTTCACGCAGCAGATTCCGTGCCAGCTTCAGGCGCGGATACATCATATTGAGCCAATCGGTGTGGAACCGGCCTGAGGTTTCAGGATTCGTGGAGAGCCTGCGGCCGTTGCCATCGGTCTGGCCGGTTAACTCTAGATAATTTTTGATGTTATTACGGAAATTATCGGGGTAAATTAAGTCGTTGCCGGTGTTGTACGGCGGATCGATATAAATCATCTTGATTTTTTTGTAATAGGGCTTCTGGAGTAGCTTCAGTACTTCCAGATTATCGCCTTCGATAAACAGATTTTCTGTGGTGTCCCAGTTCACGGATTCCTCGGGGCAGGGCCGCAATGTGCCCATGCTGCGGGTTTGGGCCAGCCAGCGGGCCTTTGATTTGCCGTTCCAGGTCAAGCTGTAGCGTTCGTTGGCGTCATCAACATATTCGCCCAGCAATTGTTTAAGTGCGTCAAAATCAATTTTACCTTCGGCAAACACCTCCGGGAAAAGCTCTTTGAGCTTGGCGATATTATCCGCGAGGATGTCCTTGGAACTGCCGTCAGATTTGTCGAGGCGCTGAAGTTTTTCGATGCCAGCAGCGGCAGCAGGTTTCGGCATAAGCGTATCCAAAAATACGTGCAACGGTGTAACCGGTCGCGATGGCGGCCAGGCCCCAATGGCCTCTTGGTCGCCAGCGAACCATTTTCAACAAAATCATAACGTGGCTTGGCGATTCGTGCACGTGATGGCAAACCCGTGAAAAAAGGGGCTTCGGTTACCGGCGCTGCGGCGCAGGGTGCCCAGCTTCAGTCAATGTGGCCCCGGCTCCGAAGCGACTGCACTTTTTCCACGAAGTCCGCGGGATCATTCGGGTCCACGCGTACCCCGTGCCCTTTGCAAAACCGGTCCGCCAAAGGGACGAACTCCTCCAGTGTGCCAAGTTTATTGTGAGGGGCGGGTACGTAAATCCCGCTGTCCGGCTTTTAGGTGAATTGAGGTTCACCGGGGCCATTCGGCGGATTTGGCAGCAGAAACTTTGCGCCTTTGTCCGGCGTGTAGACGCAGCTTGCTTGCCATGCGCTCATGGCATTGACCCAGCCGGGTAGCCGGTCGCCGCATTCGATCCCGCCTTGTCGGCCTAATTCATACTCGATATCTTTTTTGGGACCTTTGAAACCAACTGCGGCGCAAGCTCTCGTCAACGGAAATGTGAAGATGGCATGCTTTGCCCAATTGTCCGGCATCGCTGCTTCCAGCGGAGCTGCTTGAAGAACCGTTCCGGTATGCCGGCCTTGCTCCGCCAAGGCATAAATTCCCACCGGGCGGTCTGAAGTAACCAATATCCTGCCATCGCGCCCGTCAAACCAATAGAGGTACCACGTTATCTTCTTCAGTTCCGGTTGAATCGCCCGGATGTCACGAAGCACGCCTGCCGGACCGGGGTTATTGGGGAAATCTCCCATGACGAGACCCGCCTTGACCAACGGGTCGAGTAGGGCTTTCCCTCGCATCGCATTCGGTGACCGCATGGCCATCGCGACTATATATTTGGCAACGTGTGGCTCTGTTACGAAGGTAAATTGATTGGATTTCAGGGCAATGATTTGGGCGATTGCTTTCATTGCGTCCCGCTCGATTTTTGCGAGTTCAGCCTCGACATGGCAGCGGTCGGAGGTATCAGTTGGCGAATCATAAAGATGCTTAACCCACCCCGTCGTATTCGGATTGCCACCGGCCCATTGCGCGTTGATCGAGCCGCCTTTTCCAGGGCGCAGGATGTATTGGTAAAACGTTCTATTCGCCAGGCAGAAATTTTCCAAGTATGCTCTGGGAACATGGTGATGCTTCACGGGTTTGTTCGACCGTGATGTTGGGTTGGTCATTGCACACCTCCGTTTTTTCAGCCCGACAAAGTATCTCAAACCACGCCGTTTCACAACCTCATCAAAACGGGGCTGCCACGCCCGCGTTGCCGGTGTTTTCTGCTTTGGCTTACGGCTTTGACCGGCAGGGTTGAATGGCTATCATTAAACAGGCGGCCAGAATGGGCCGGCGTCAGCCGACCCCGGAATTTAATTCCCTGGTCGCTCTTTTTTTTCTGTTGATCCGTTTCCTTTACAGTTAAAGCGACTTTGCCGCCAAAGCCAGGCCTTTCTCCATCCCCTTGATCCGCATATTCAATTCCACCTGCCGGTTGAACTGCGTCTCGGTTTCGAGAGTACGGCGCAACTGGGAAATATTTTCTTCAGTTCGCAGGCACTCGGCCAGCCGGTCGCGGCGAGCGTGCCAATCCATATCCGCCGGTGTCAGCCGATATTCGCCGGTGAACTGGGAGCATTGTAAGGCGATCAATCGGGCGACCCAAGCGCTATACATCGCGTAAAAATTAGCCCGCGGCAGCTTGCCCATATTTAAATCGGCCAAGAAATCCGCGTCCACGCCGCCCGGTGCGTCCGGCGGGAGCCAATCGGTGGTGAAGAAGCCATCGGCGACAATTTTGCTTCGATCCGCCTGACCGAAGCATTTTTCGGCCAGACTCATGGCGACGCGCGACTCGCAGGCCAGTACCAGCAGCACCGGGTACGGAATGGCCCGCTGGATCGCTTCAGCGATACGCTGGTGGCGGGCGGGCTGGCGCAGATTTGCTTGCAAGACCGCGATTTCAACATACTCCCGCTGGTCGTCACGGTAAGCTGCCACAGGAATGGTGGCGGGCTTGAGCGTGTACTGCCAGAGGATGCTGTCCACAGCCTGCTCGAATGTTTTTTTATCGCCGGCACCGAGTTGCATCTTCTGAAGGAACAGGCTTTTGAACACACGCTTGCCCAGTCGGCAGGATTCGGGAATTGCCAGGTATTGGTAAATTGCGTCGATCATGCGGATGGACGCTCCGGGAGAATTATCAGGTACGAAACCACCTCGAAGTCGTCGGCACCTACAAAGGTGTTTTTATTTACGGCCGTCCCACCGGGCTGGAAAAGGCTTTCGATTCCCTGTTCATCGGCCTTGCCAGTGATAGCAGCGACGGCCTTGGCGAGCAGGGCTTGATAGTGTTCCATGTCGGCACCTTGCCGGGTGGCGCTGTTGAACGCGGCAACCGCAGCGGTATCCGGGACACCGCGCCCGAGGGCCAGTTTTTTGAACAGGTCGAGTATCTTTTTCGCTTGCGGAAAGTTGTGGAAAATTTCGCCTTTTTCCAGCACGTACACCAGATAATGCGGGGCCAGGGCATAGGCGCTGTCGATGACGGTTCCGGAGGTCGCGGTGCGCAGGCAAAAGATCACACCCGCTGGAATTTCCGCCCCGGCCGGGGGCGTGACCGCAAAGGAGCCGAGGGGCAGGCGCTGCGGATCTCCGGCGTAATTCTTCACGTAGCCGGCCAGGTCCATGCGGAAATCGTTGAGCGTCATATCTGTTATGGAAATGTTGTTGGCAAGGTCTTCAAGATTCACCACGCTTTCCTGAAGTTGCTGGAGCTGCCGACTGCGATATTCCAGATCATTCATGCGGGCTTGGTCGGTGGTCTGAATGATGTTTTCCTCGCCGGTGGCGGAGATATCCAACAGCATCATCCGCCCGCTTACGCGGGCTTCCAGATTGATGTATTCGTCAAGTTCCATATTTGGCCAGAAGTTAACCAGTTGGATGGTTTTGTTTCTTGAGCCGAGGCGGTCGATGCGACCGAATCGCTGGATGATGCGCACCGGATTCCAGTGAATGTCGTAATTGACCACGCAATCGCAATCCTGGAGGTTTTGCCCCTCAGAAATGCAGTCGGTGGCGATCAGGATGTCGATCTGCTCGGTTAGCGCGGGATCAATCTTGGATCGCTCCTTGGATAGGGGAGAGAATGACGTGATAATTGAACTGGAATCCCGGGCAATGTCGGGAAGGGTCGCCTGATTTCCGTTGGTACCGCCCGTAACCAGGGCGCAATGCAAACCGAGCGTTTTGGAAGCCCATTCGGCGATATTGCAATAGAGGTAATCGGCGGTATCGGCAAAGGCGGTAAAGATAAGCATTTTGCGGTTGCCGGGGTTGGGGGGATTTTGGCACTTTTGCGCAATCGCTTGCTTGAGGTGCCGGAGTTTCGCATCGCGGGCGGCGGTGATTTCCTGTGCGCCCGCCAGCAAGTTGGCCAGTAGCGATTCATCCTCCCGTAGCTGCTGCAACCACTTGATACGGTCCACGTCGTGGATGAGCACTTTGACCTTTTTCCCCACAAGGTACGGCTCGAGCTCTTCGGACTCCACGGCAACATCTCCAATTTTCAAACTCTCAATGGTAGTTTGATCGTGCGATTCGAGCTTGCTGATGATCTGCCGCACATCCTCGAGCAGCCGCTGGAGTGTGACCGCAAAGGAGTTGATGGAGCTTTCCATGCGCTTGAAAAGTCCCACCCGCATGAGGTGAATGAGACTTTCCTCGCGGTCCACCTGTTTGAAGGTCGAGCCGCCCTTGACCGCGATGTCATATTTGCGGCTGTACTCTTCGAGCTTCCGCGGCAGCACATATTTGAGCGGGGCGTAGGCGCTGAGGTTGAGGCGTCGGATGTTGAGGTTGATTTCCTTCAGCGGTGGAAAATGCTGTTCGGTGTCAATGTCCGATTTGATGTTGATCGGTTTAGTCCGTTCCGGAAAGGCCCCAATTTCCGCGATGTTGTAATATTTCTCAATGTGCCTGCGGGACCGTGCAATGGTCAGCAAATCAAGGAGTTTGAAATAATCAAAGTTAAGACCTTCCAAAAGCGTTGCGGCGGTGCGCTGTGGGCCATCCTGCTTAAGCCATTGGTTAAAAAGTGTCTGGGCTTTGCGCAAAGTCTGTTCGATGCTGCTGATACCATGGTCCGCCAATGCACCATCGGCACCTCCGGTGATAAACGCAACCTGATTCTTCAGGTCATTCATCCTGTTGTTGACGGGCGTGGCTGAGAGCATAAGTATCTTGGTTTTTACGCCGGACTGTATGACGTCCCGCATCAGTCGTGAATACCGAGTCAGGCCATCCTTTCGCTGCGGGCTGTTACGAAAATTATGGGATTCATCAATCACCACCAAGTCGTAATTACCCCAGTTAACACTGGAGAGATTTAATTCGCCGGAGTAGCCGGAGTCACGCGTAAGGTCGGAGTGGTTAAGAACGTCAAAATTAAAGCGGTCGGCGGCGAAGATGTTACATTTGTCGTTGACGGTGAAGATCGTCCAGTTTTCGCGGAGCTTTTTGGGGCAGAGCACCAGTACGCGGTCGTTGCGCAGCTCGTAATATTTGATAACCGCCAAGGCCTCGAAGGTTTTACCCAGCCCGACGCTGTCGGCGATGATGCAGCCGTTGTACCGTTCGATTTTGTCGATGGCCCCCAATACGCCGTCGCGCTGGAAGCGATACAGCTTTTGCCAGACAAGTGTGTCCTTTATACCGGTGCGAGTTCTGATGATCTGGTCCTCGTCGATTTGCACCAGTAAGTCTTGGAAGAGATTGTAGAGGGTCAAAAAATAGATCAGCTCCGGGGATTTTTCCCGGTACACCTCCCGGAGTTGGGCCAGCACAGGTGGTTTAGCATCTTTGGCAAGGGCCTGGTCATTCCAAATGGAATTGAACCATTCCAGCAGACCTCCGGTCTGTTCCGGCGTGTTGGCAAGGGTATTCATGTCAAAGCCATTTGACGGCGCAAAGCCCAAGCCGGAAGTGGTGAAGCTTGAACTGCCGTGGATGGCTACGCATTGGCCTTCCGGGTTTTGGATATGCAATAGATTCTGCGCTATCGGAGATAATGATTTTCTTATTTGGGCCTTGCCTTCCAGCCAATTGGCACATTGCTGGGCAGCGTATGGTAGGTTGAGGGAATTTCGGAGCCGCCGATCCGCTTCATTTCCGGTTAACCCGGGCACGATAAATGGCTGCTGTGTTGCTGTGGCAGTGGGCGCCGCGTTCGGCGATAACAGAAGTTGAAGGTCGCTGATGTGGGTTAAGTCGGGCTTGAGAAGGGAAAAGGCGTAGATCGAAAATGCGGAGGTAATGAAGGAAAGCCGGGCATCGCGCCGAATGCTTTGGCGTAATGCATCGCCGACTCTTCCATTGGCCTTATTATCCAGAAGCATGTTGTCACCCCGATGCGACCGACAATCCTTCGCCGCCATGCGGCGTGTGATGGACCAAATCATACGTCGGCGCGGAAACATGTGAAAGCAGTGGATTTCGGAGGGCCATTCATCAAACTTCCCCGGTGGGTCTCCACCCCCAAATAAGGCAACGCCACGGCTTTGCAGCGGTTCACGACTTTACCGGATAGCCGGTCCGGTAATAGCCTATCTCGATGAAATTTGGCCTTCCGAGAGGGTTCGCCCAGCCGTGCAGGCTCTCCAGTTTGCCGGCCGAATTTCCATGAACGGCTACTGGAATTTTTCATGGGAGTACGGCAAGGGCTAACCACGATATTTGAAACACGGTTTTATGCGTCTTCGGTGTCGTCTTTGCCGAGGGGTTCGGCGGGGGTGAACGCGGCGGCTTTGCTGGGGCGGACTTGTAATTTCTGGGCGTGATCCATGAAAAATTCCACTTTGGGCTTGATGGTTAGACCTGCCATGGCCTTTTCCAGTTGCTTTTGCGCCCAGCGTAAATAGGTCCGACGGGATAAATGGGAAATCAACACCAGTTCATTTTCCAGCTTGGGCAGTACGTCAATGAATTCGTTGACGTGCATGTGCTGGCCCACAGCCGCCCGCTTGCGGTGGCCATGTTCAAAAAAAGTGCATTCGGTAATCAGAATCCGGGCGTCGCGCACGCCGTCCTGCAGCAGGGTTTCGCCCATGCTGGTGTCGCCGGTATAGGCGATCAGGGGAACGTCCAGGGTGTACGTAATTTTTTCGCCGCGGGCTTTCATATCACGCAACATGTGCCCGGGTAAATTTTGTTCCGCCAATTCCGGTTTAAGCTTTTCCCGCCGATCCAGCAGCAGGAAACCCGCTGATGGCACGGTGTGCCGCGTGGCAAATGTTCGCACAATCAAGCCCTTGCGCAATTCAAACTCTTCTCCAATATTTAAGCCAATCACCCGATGGGCAATAGCTTTGCCTTCCAGGGCAGTCCAGGATTTAATAACTCCGGAAACCGCATCAGCAATCGCGGCGTGGCAGATGACGGTGCCGGGCGTCATGCCCTGAAAAAATCTTTGAGAAAGGTAGTAAGCTAATCCTGCGCTATGGTCCATGTGGCCGTGCGTGAGCAGGCAGAAATCACTGGTGAGAACCGGCCGCGGACATTTGCCGATATCAAATACCACATTGAGTTCCGGTGCCTGAATCACCGATTCTTCCCCCGCCACGCTGTAGCCAAGCAAATGGCAGTACGGTGTTTTGACCACTGCCAGCGGCGGCAGCAGCGGGGCCTCGTGCACAGGCGCGTTACCCGTTAAATTGCGTGGAGCTGGTTCGTTGGAGGGTTCGGGGGATGCTTGATCAGGCGTTTTCATCATCTCGAGAATTTAATCGAATTTAGCCGCAGCGGCAACGGGTGGACCTCTAGCCTCTGGCTGCCGGTCCCTGACTTCTTGCAATGATGCGTGCGTTTTATACGCAGGCCGGGAACCCCCCGGTTCCATCGGCCGGTTACGTTAAACATGCGATCCATACCTTTCGCCGCATTGCCCTGCTTGGTGGGCGATTGCTCTTCCGCAAAACGCCGACTTTCATTCAACCGAGATTATAAAACGGGAGCGCAAAAATATTTATCGTTTGCGCAGGCACGGGCATGAGTTTTAGCTGCGGCTACAATGCGGCTTGCCTTCAACGGCGGCACAAAAATAAAACGGCTGACGTTTTCGGCATTCGCGCAGATGAGTTGATTAACGGAGTAGTTACAATGGCAAATCGGCGTCATTTTCTAAAAGCGGTCTCTTCCGCGGCATTGGCCGCTTCCGTGTCCCATCAGATCCGCGCCGCTTCGCCCCGGCAGGGTGCCGGCGGTGTAACGCACGCCGCCGCGAAGGCCGGCATATTATCGCTGAGTCTGGGCCAAGACATCTTACGGGTTGCAACACCTTCTCCCGGAATCCTTCGCATGGATTTATTGGCCAATGGAAAAAGTGATCCGCATACACCCGTGTTGGCGCCCAACGCCCATGCCCCGGGCGATCCGTCGGCCGTCATAGACATTTCAGGTGACCCGATTCGGATAACTACAGGGCAATTTCACGTGGAAATTAAACGCAAACTGGGAATATTTTTCCCCGGTGAAAAGCCCTTTGTGGATTACATGGCCCATTTAATGTCGCATAACCTTGATTTCTACAAACCAATATGTCGGCAATGGTATTGGCATGCCACGTGGACGCATGGCTGCATGCAGCACGGAATAGTAGGCTTCTGGAATGATGAGGCGGATTTGGGATCGCTGGGAAATTTTGAATTCATGCACATGCAGCAGTCGCTATATGAAGGGCAACGCCGCGATTTGCCCGAAAAGCGCGTATGGTCAATGAACCGCAATTTCTATCTGGGTTCGCAGCGGTTTGCCTACGCCACATGGTCGGGCGATATTAATTCCGGCTTTGAGGTTATGCGCCTGCAAACCAAACACATGTTAAGCACCATTGCACTGGGGCAGATGCGCTGGGCGCAGGATACCGGCGGCTTTAACGGACATCCTTCGCCGGAGTGCTATACGCGCTGGTTTCAATTCACCGCCGTCTGCCCGACATTGCGCACGCATTCCTCCGGTGATCCGCGGCAGCCATGGGCATTTGGCGATCAGGCCTGTGAAACCGTCAAGCTGGCCATCCGTCAGCGCTACAGTTGGTTCTTTTATGTTTATGCTCTGGAGCACGCCGCGTGTGTTGAAAGCGGCGTCGGTATTGTGCGGCCCATGACCTTTGATTATCCCGATGACCCGCAGGTTGCGGACATGACGGATCAGTGGATGTTTGGCAATTGGATCATGGCTGCACCGGTACTGGAAAAATTTGATTCAGCCGGGAAAAGCAGACTCAAACGCATCTATTTGCCCGCCGGGCAATGGTTTGATTATTTCCGTGGTGATTCCTATTCCGGCGGACAATGGATTGATTATAAACTCAATGCTGATTCCTGGATGGATTGGCCGCTGTTTATAAAGGCCGGGGCCATTATTCCAACAGCTGATCCGGTGCGCGCCATACATACCGCCAATCCTGAAAAAATTGTTATCGACGTGTATCCGGATACACAGAGAACGGTCGGTGAATTTTATGATGACGACGGCGAATCCTACAGTTATCAACACGGACACTTTCATCGACAGAAAATTTCCCTCGTGCGACATGGAGCAAACACCCATGTCGAGATTGGCGAAAACAGCGGTGCGTACCAGAGCAGCGTGAAGCATTTTATCCTGCGGGTGCACGGGCAGGCGGCGGGGCACGTGCAAGTGAACGGCGCGGTTTCCCCGCAGGTTGCCGATGCCGATGCGTTGGCCGAAATCGCGACCGGCTGGTACACGGACAGGGATGTGGCCGGTGCTGTAACGCTGATAAAAGTGCCGTCAGGCCAACGCATGGATATAGCGGTTCTGGGACATCAAAAAATTACCAGGGAAGTTGAAGTACTGGCGGCGGCGGGGGCGTCCCTTTCCGGTCTCACGCCGCCTACGAATTGGTTGCGGCCCACATGGGGATATTACAAAGATGTACATTTGTTCGGAGCGGCGAAAGTTCAGCGCCCAATAATTGTCACACGGAAGACCGGATCTACCGGTGTGGATTACATAAAAGGCTTTGATACCCATGGCACGGCCGCCGCGTTTTATGTCTGTCGCGGTACCGCCGGTTCCTACCGTGTAGCGTTTCGCGTGGCCAATGGTGATGTTGGCACCGTAAAAACCATGAGCGTGTATGTCAACGGCATTTTTGTCAGCCGATTAACGATGCCCTCTCTAAAAAGCTGGAATCAGTGGGAGGATGTGCCGATGTATTTAAATCTTGTGGCGGGCAATAATGTTATCACTATTCGGCGGGACGGGGAGGATACGGGAAAAATCCATTTAAGCAGCGTGCTTGTACCTTATGAGCCAGTTGAAGAAAGTTAATATAATTTATATTAACGCGAAAAATGGACGCCTCCGGACATTTTCGCATAACCCGCAGTAACGGTCTTGCCTTGTTTGGATGAAGGCAGGTTCGCAATCATTTATTCGCACAAATAAAAAAAACCAGGCTGGCGGCCCGAAGGAACGCCAGCCTGGGGAGGGAGAGAGAGAGCAAGTTTGGTATCACATCAGCTTTCCGCTGATCAATATTCACTTCACACTCTATATATCGTAGCATCCTATCAGAAAACTTCAACTCTTTTTTTAAATTTTTTTCAAATTCTTTTAAATGGGTCAGGAACATTGACCTATAAAAAATGACAAAAAATTAAAAAAAAGCATTTTTCCCCGATTATCCGCCGATTTTATCCGCCAAAAACTCTTTTACGCTTTCTATCGGCAACCGCTGCTGTTGCAACGTATCACGGTCTCGAACGGTCACGGTTTGATCGGAAAGGGTCTGCGTATCAATGGTAAAGCAGAAAGGGGTGCCTGCTTCATCCATCCGAGCGTAGCGCTTCCCGATGTTTTGTTTTACGTCAAATTGAATATTCCACGTTTGGCGCAAATCCATATAAAGTTTTTCAGCAATGTCCGGCATTCCCTCTTTATCCACTAATGGGAATATTGCCGCCTTAATAGGGGCCATGCGTGGGTGGAATTTCATCACCACGCCACTGGGCCGATCCGGATCATCGTGGTACGCTTCACATAATAACGCCAAGGTGCCGCGGTCAGCTCCCGCTGATGGCTCAATAACGTGGGGGAAGTAGCGCTCGTTACGCTCCTGGTCAAAATATTTGAGTTTATCACCCAGGCCGGAAAATTCCGCGTGCTGCCGCAGATCAAAATCCGTGCGATGCGCCACGCCCTCAAGTTCGCCGAAGCCGGGATCAGTAAATGGAAAGCGATACTCAATATCGCTGGTGCCCGCACCGTCCTTGGCGTAATGCGCCAGTTCATCCCGATCATGTTCCCGGAGTTGCAAATTGCCGCTGGTTAAACCAATACCCTGCCACCATTGGAATCGCCAGTCTCTCCACCAGGTGTACCATTGCTTAGCCGAGGAAGGATGCACAAAAAATTCAATTTCCATTTGCTCAAATTCACGCGAACGGAAGGTAAAATTTCGCGGCGTAACTTCATTGCGGAAGGCTTTACCGATCTGGGCAATGCCAAAAGGAATCTTGACGCGCGAGGTATCGGTAACGTTACGGAAATTGGCAAAAATGCCCTGCGCGGTTTCCGGGCGCAGATATGTCATGGACGCGTCATCGTGCACGGCACCGGTGTGGGTTTGCAGCATCAGATTGAACTGCCGCGGTTCCGTCAGTGAACCGGCCTTTTGGGAAAAGGGGGACGGAATGGCCGTGGGAGTTTGCCGCAGCAATGTAGGATTTAACGGAGCAATGATACCCACCATTTCCTGCCCGCGCTGTTCCAAAAGCACCTGGTCGCTGCCGCTTTCCCGGATGCGCAGGCCCGAGTTGGCATCTTTCAGCAGTTTTTTCCCCTGCTTATCAAATATCTCTGCCGCTTCGCCGGCGGAGGCCGCGATCATGGTAAGAACAGGTAGTTGCCCCGCTGCAATAGCGGTTCCCAGTTGCTGTCGGGAAAGTTCCTGAGTTTCCGCAACCGGCCCGGTAAATAAGCCGCACAAGTGATCCGCGCGGAACCGCTGTTTAGTTTCCTTGTCATCCACCATCGGGTCATTAAACCCCGTGGCATGGCCGGAGGCTTCCCATACCCGCCGATTCATAATAATAGAGCAGTCCAGACCCACCATTTCAATGATGTGGCCGTCCGGGCCTTTCGGGGCGCAGCGCACCACATCATGCCACCAGGCTTCTTTCAGATTGCGTTTGAGTTCCACGCCCAGCGGGCCGTAATCCCAAAAGCCGTTGATGCCGCCGTAAATTTCGGAGGATTGAAACACAAAGCCGCGCCGGCGGCACAGCGCGACAATTTTTTCCATTTTGCTATTGGACGTATCTGCCATAATAATTCCTCAGATGTTTGCAAAACAGCGCATGATCCACAAGTCGGCAGCGCCGCAAGAATTCCATCAGAACAGTCTGCCTGTTTGACTGGCTTCCCGCCATTGATCATGCTTACGATTCGATCGCTATTTCCGGCACCGGCCGCTTGATCGGATTGTAGCGGCTATTGGGGACCGCCACGCGCCGGTTGGTCGGCTCGCCCGGCAGAACTTGACTTAAAAATGCCACGGCCACCAGCAGGAAAATATTGCCCAGCAGCAGCCACCAGCGGTTTTCAAGAATTCCCGCGCGGTGCAGATAAACAAACGCCGCGGATTCAAGAAATGTCCCAATGGATAACGGAATCATTCCACGCCACGCCAGGTTCATCAACTGGTCAAAGCGGAACCGCGGCAGGGTCCAGCGTACCCACATGTAGAAGAACAGGAATGCAATCACCTTGCCCCAGAATACCACAAACTTCAGCAACGCCCCCAGCCAACCTGTGGCGACGGGCTGTGCGCCATGATAAAGAATCAGATCAATATACGGCAGGTGCCAACCGCCCAGGAACAACGCCACCGCCACGGCGGATCCGGTGATCATGGCGCTGTATTCGGCAAGGAAAAATAGCGCGAATTTCATGGAAGAATATTCAGTGTGATAGCCGCCGACAAGTTCCTGTTCGCACTCGGCCAAATCAAACGGGGTGCGGTTAGATTCCGCGAAGATACAGGCGACAAACATGATAAAAGCCGCCGGCTGCACAAAAATATTCCAGGCAGGCAGGAATTTGAAAACCGAAAAATAAGTCGCCTGATCAGAGACAATGGGGTTAAGTCGCAAAGTGCCGGCCACCACCGCCACCGAGATTAAAGATAAGAACAATGGAATTTCATAGCTGACCATCTGAGCCGTAGCACGCAACCCCCCCAGAAAACTCCATTTGCTGCCGGACGCCCAGCCGGCCAGCACCACGCCATAAACCGAAAGCGATGCCACCGCAATAACAAATAAGACGCCGATCTGCGGGTTGGCGGCCATGACGTGGAAATTTTTGGGAAACGCCCATCCGCCGATCCAGGGAATCCAACTGGGTAACGCGGTCCCTTTGGCAATCACGCCGCCCCATGGAATAACCGCAAACCCACATAAGGCAGGCGCGATAATAATGATGGGAGCCAGGATAAAAAGGAACCGATCCGCATTGGCGGGCATGAATTCCTCTTTCAGAATGAACTTCACACCATCCGCCAGCGGCTGCATCAATCCGTTGGGCCCCACGCGATTAGGACCGATACGGTCCTGAATCCAGGAAGCGGTTTTACGCTCCAGAAGAATCAAATACGCAATAAGACCTGTGCTTATACCGACCATGGCCAGTGTGAAAACCAGATGTGCAATAAATACGCCCAGCATGTTGGCTCCAAGGCAACCCAGCAAAACGACGTATCATAGCGAAAAAGCCGGAGTTCTCAAGCGTGAGTCGCCTTTAGACTTAATTGACACTGCGGAAAAATCGAGATATTATTTATCTTGTTAATTGAGATTAAGTCTCAACTAAATGGTTGAGACACAATCTCAATAGATAAATGGTGTTAGTGATGAGTCAGTCTGAAGGTTCGGAAATCGACAAGAATTTGGTCGCGGGGCTGAAGCTGCCGCGAACCTCAGGCTTTCGCGTGGTTTGGCGATCCGCGCTTATCTCCATTTTGTTGATTCTTTTGGGCGTGCTGGTCTGGCAGGGAATCACCGCCAGCGGAAATCCGCCCGATCCTAATGACCCTGCGTCTAAAAATCTCAGCCATGTATCCGTCATGGTCAACGCCGGTATTCTGGTATTTCGCGAAGGGCTTGAAGCAATCCTTGTGCTGGCGGCGCTTACCTCAAGTTTAGCCCGCACCGATCGCAATTACTGGAAGCCCGTGGCTGTCGGCTCGAGTCTTTCTTTTCTCGCCACGATTGTGACCTATTTTGTGGTGGTCGCAATCCTGGCGGATATCAACGCCAACACCAGTGCCAACATGCTGAATGTACAAGCCGGCACGGGCCTTCTGGCGGTCGTGGTGCTGATGGTGATTATGAACTGGTTCTTCCATAAAATATATTGGACGGGCTGGATTACCCATCACAATCGGCGTAAACGAAATATTGTAGAGTCCGTCACCAACAGCAAATCCGCGGTGTACTGGGGTTTGTTGACCATTGGCTTTACCTCGGTTTATCGCGAAGGTTTTGAAGTAGTCATCATGCTGCAATCTTGGCGATTGCTGGCGGGGCAAAGTGTGGTTCTGGCCGGGGCCGGCATTGGATTAGCTTTGACGGTCATGGTCGCATTTCTCTCATTTGCCGGGCATTATAAATTGCCGTACCGTAAAATGCTGATCCTCACCGGTGTGATGATCGGTGCGGTATTGCTGGTCATGGTGGGGGAAAGCGTGCAGGAAATGCAGCAGGCCAATTGGCTGCCCACACATAATTTGCCCGTCGCATTTCCCGGCTGGATCAAAAACTGGTTTGCCACCTTCCCCACTTGGGAAGGCCTGGGCTGCCAGCTTTTTGCACTGTTATTTGTCGCCGGAACCTACTTTGCATCCCAATATTTCCGCGTCTGGCGGCCGGCACGCCTTGCGAGCCTGTCCGAGTAACGGTCCGGTTGCGACGGCGGGACCTGTCCGTGTATCGCCTGATCGTGTACCGCTGACCCAGCCGTGACGAATCACTTTTTCTTCGCACCTTAGGGCCGATCCAATAGCCCGGGCCGCCTGCCGAAATGGCGGGGCGACGGGGGGCGGGGGATATTTGTTTATATTTTTTTCTCGCACCGCTTGCTTTTTGCCGGTTTTATGATAAGTATATACACTTAGCACTAAGGAGGCTGTTATGCGCATTCCCAAACACCCCACCCTGATCCGTCGCCTGCGCGATGCTCGCGTCAAGCAGATGGCACCACGCTGCCCGCCTCTGGCCGCGTCATTGGGGCACAATGCCGCAGGGGGTGCGCATGTGACACTCAAAGTGCATGGCAAGACACGGACTGTCTATGTTCCCAAGGACCTTACGGAGGAGGTTGCCGCATCGATACGAGAACACAAAAGACTAAGAGAACTCACCAGCGAGATCACCGCGTTGCAGTTGGCCCTGATCCAAACCCACCTGACGGCCCGGAAGCAGCGTGCCGGCAGGGGCTAGCGATGGGCGCTGCTCTGGCCAAAACCATGGCTCATTTCTGGCCGGAGATGAGGCACTGGCTGGGACAATTGGTCGATACCCGCGATCAGGATAGCATTACCTATCCCCGCCAGTTCCTGTTCTGGACAGGCAGTATGATTTTCCTCCTGAAGCTGGGGTCCCGACGGAAACTGCGTTTTGAACTCGACAGTCCCGTTGCCTTGGCCAATCTGAACCGTTTGAGCCAATCGGCCATGACCAGCCGCCCTCACAGTGATACCGTGGAGCACTTTTTAAGCCATGTTCCCACCGGGTCTCTGGAAAAGCTGCTGCAGCTTATGGTTCACCGCGTCATTCGCATGAAAGTATTGGACTATGCGCGGTTACACGGCCATCTGCTCCTGGTGCTGGATGCCACGGGACAGTTGCACTTCCGCACACGACACTGTGAACATTGCCTGGAGCGTACGGTTAACGGCCAGAGGCATTATTATCACCAAGTCCTGGAAGCCAAGCTTGTGACGCCCGACGGTCTGGCCATATCCATCGCCTCGGAATTTATAGAAAATATGGATCCCAATGCCCCCAAGCAGGATTGTGAACTCAAGGCGTTCATACGACTGGTTGAAAAAATCAAGCGACAATATCCCCAACTGCGTTTATGCCTGTGTATGGACGCTCTATATGCTAACGGCTCGGTTTTCACGATATGTGAACAGAATCACTGGAAATACTTCATCACCTTCAAACCAGGCTCCATGCCGGCATTATGGATCGAATATCAATCTTTGCTGGCGTTGATGGCGGCAAATTGCAAGGTGGTGCATGTGGACCAGCACACCCGCCAGGAATTTGCCTGGGTCAACGGCATGGAACACATCGACGATCGTAAACGGCATCACAGGTTCAACATTTTTCAATGTACAGAGCACTACGGAAAGGACTCGAAAGAACGGCATTTTGCGTGGCTTACCAACTTCCCCATTCGTGTAGATACCGTCGATGAATTGGGAAATAAGGGAGCACGCTGCCGATGGAAAATTGAGAATGAAGGATTTAACATCCAGAAGAATGGCGGATTCAATCTCGAGCATGCCTACAGTACCAAGCGACGGCAAATGCACAACTGGTACATTCTATTGCAGATCGCCCACCTGATTCTGCAATTCCTCGAACGCGGAAGCCTGCTGTGCCAAGATGTCAAACGCAGCTTTGGCTCCATCCGAGCCATGGCACAGCGCCTCTGGGAGAGTATTCGCAATGTCCTGATCCCGCAGGAGGCTCTGGACATTGCCGCCGCCGCACGTATTCAAATCCGGTTCAACTCTTCCTGAATCGCGTGCTGTAGCTCATGCTCTTGATAAGATTGTCCATCCCTCACCCAGTCGAATCCGCCCCGTTCGCCCCCGTGGAACTCGCGTGCCTTATCACGACGAGCGTCGGTCTGCTGCGCTATGCGGGAGCCGACGGCGGGGCCCGGCCACGGCCACGACCACCTTGGCGTATCATTCGTCACGGCTGTGCCGAAGGCGACAGAGGCGACATTGCGGCGATTATCGTGTAAGTTAATCCGGTGTCTACGCCGCGAGGCTGGCAAAAAGGGCAAATTTAATTGGCAAACACAAAAGACTAAGACAACTCACCAG
>JAJZCT010000327.1 GCA_021828925.1 Planctomycetota bacterium | reverse complement strand
GTGTATCCAGCTACTGTAGCGCGGCGACTTGCCGGCATGTTATCAGCGCCCCTACGAGGTGCGGATGTGGCATTTATCAGCGATCTCCCACCCGCTGCCGGCTTAAGCAGTTCCAGTTGCCTGATTGTGGGTTTTTATCTGGCGTTGGCCCACAGTAATGCGGATCTATTGGCCACGGAGAATATTGTGCTTCCGCAGAACCGGGTGGTGCTGGGAGATTTTCTGGGGTGCATTGAAAGCGGGCGGGCCTGGCGCGAGCATGGTGCGGACACGGGCGTGGGCACACACGGCGGAAGTCAGGACCATACCGCAATATTATGTTCAACTCCCGGACAATTAACGGCGTTTGATTTTTATGAATCACGATCAATTGGATCCGCAACTTTGCCCGATGACTTAACCTTCGTCATTGCCGTCAGCGGCGTTTCCGCGCACAAAACCGGCAACGCCGGGGCGGCGTATAACCGGGTGAGCAAACGCGCTGCAACAATTGTGCAACTTTGGCAGGATTTCACGCAGCGACCGGGAGAGTGCATGGAGGCCATATTCCGCAGTGGACCGGAGAGTGTACAGGCGGCTCGGCAGGCGTTGCGGGAGAGCAAGTCCAAAGAATTTTCCGCCCAATCACTGCTTTCACGTCTGGAACAGTATGATCACGAAAGTCATCAACTTATTCCCGCGGCGATGGCAGCGATGCAATGCGGAAATTGGATGGAACTTGGAAATATTGTGGACGAATCTCAGAGACTTGCGGAAACCTGTCTGCATAATCAGGTTCCGCAGACGCAACGCCTGGCCGCCACGGCCCGCGGGCTGGGTGCGGTAGCGGCTTCCGCATTCGGTGCGGGTTTTGGCGGGGCGGTCTGGGCATTGGTGGAAAAAGCCCGAGTCGGCACATTCCTGCGGCAGTGGCGAAATGTTTACCTATCGGAGTTTCCCAACTTAAGCGGCAATGCTTCATTTTTCCAGACAACTTTAGGACTACCGGCAACGGAACTGCCGATCATTCAACCGCCTGCGACGTGACAATTCAGCGCCGCCATGGCAGTATGGTGACAGACAGGAATTCAGCGATGGACGTACATCCGATGCACAAAAGCCTCGCCGCTCTGCGCCGCTACAATCTTATGTTGTTGCTGGTGGCGGGTCTTGGGGGATTGCTCTATGGTGTGGATGTCGGCATTATTGCCGGAGCGTTGCCGTATCTGGAAGCGACATCAGGCCTGAATGCCGGCGAAATATCCATTATTGTCGCCGCCGTTCTGCTGGGCAGCGTTATAGCGACACTCTTTGCGGGCCTGCTGGCGGACATGCTGGGCCGCAAGCCCTTGATGATTATCAGCGGCGTGCTGTTCGTGGCCAGCATCCCGATTATCGCCTTATCCCATGGTTATACCCCCCTGCTGCTGGGCCGGCTTTTGCAGGGAATCAGCGCCGGCTTCATTGGAGTTGTCGTGCCGCTTTACTTGGCCGAGTGCCTCACGCCGGACAGCCGTGGTCGCGGCACAGCCATTTTCCAATGGCTCTTAACGCTGGGAATCGCTGTTTCCGCGGCGATCGCCATGTATTTCTCGATACGCGTGGCCGAAGTTGCCAAACTGCATAACCCGGCGGAATTATTTGCGTTCAAGGATATGGCGTGGCGAAGTATTTTCTGGACCACATTGCTGCCGGGGATTCTGTTTGTTACCGGCAGCTTTTTTTTGGCTGAGTCGCCTCGCTGGCTGTTCAAAAAGGGTCATCATGCTGCCGCTCGTGCGGCGTTGCTGAAATCACGGCATTCGGATCAGGCAGATATTGAATTGACTGAAATGCAAGCCGTGGTCCAAGCCGAGAGCACCCAGGCCGCGGAGGCCCGGCGCACCTCCACCAAGCGCGAATCTCTTTTGCATCGCCGCTATGTGCTACCATTTATTCTGGCATGTATCATTCTGGCCTGTAATCAGGCGACGGGTATAAACTCTATCATCGCCTACAATGCGACGATTCTCATTCAGGCGGGGCTATCGGACGTGCAGGCCCACTGGGGTTATCTGATTTTCACCAGCCTGAATTTTCTTATGACCATTGTCGGTGTTTTACTAGTGGACCGTATTGGCCGCAAGAAACTGCTTTCCATCGGGAGTGCGCGAATCATTGTATCGCTGGTCTGCACGGCGCTGCTGTTTCAACACGCGCAGCGCCATCGCCGCGATTGCGCTGCCGCGTTAAATGCGATGATCACACCGCACCAGAGTTTATCGCTGTCCTTTAATTCGGCGATGGCTGCGAAGTTGCTTCATCGGACAAGCGGCGTTGGCCACGCTGGCTTGGCTCATCCGGTCACCCTGACTGTTATATACTCCTACGGAGATTTTAATAGCGCCACTAGCGCCGTGCGATCGGACAGCTCGGGCACCAAGCCGATTCATATTGCCCGGTCTACAAGCATCCCGGCTAACGGAGTCATCGCATTTTTCTCCAATCCGTTTGCCAACCTGTCGGCGGCGCGCAAGGCACCGTTGAAAATTGACCACGCCTGGATCACGGCCGTTCCCAGCGAATTTATGGGTGATTTAACAGCCTTTACCCTGTTGATGTTCATCGCCTTTTACGCCGCCGGCCCGGGGGTTTGTGTATGGCTGGCCTTATCGGAATTAATGCCCACACGGATTCGATCTTCCGGAATGAGCATAGCCCTGTTAATAAATCAGAGCGTTTCGACCATCATCGCGGCAGTATTTCTCCCCACGGTGGGCAAATATGGCTACGCCACGGTATTCTTTATTTTCGCGGGATGTACGGTGATCTATTTCCTGACCGCCACATTCCTGTTGCCGGAAACAAAAAATAAAACCCTTGAAGAAATTGCGGCAATCTTCAGCGGTGCAAAGCGTTCCCTACTGGAAACGTCACCGGGACACGTGCGATCTGATGGACATGAATAAGGGATATGGTATGCGAACATCATTATTTCGATCAGCGGTAATACTGCTTGCTACGGGATTATCCACGACGGCCGTTCGAGCAGTACAGAATAAACCCACAATTCCCGGCAGCGCATTGGACCTGATTCCGCTGCCGCGCCACGTCACCGCTTACGCCGCCAAATGGCATCTGCCTGCGACGATTCGTGTTTTCACGGAAAACTCTGCCCAACGCAATGTCGGGCTTTTCCTGCAACGCTTTCTTAAAGCGCGGGGAATTATTGTAAAATTTGCCAAGGGCGGCCCCGCACAGATCACCCTTTCAACTACCGCCCATGATATGCGACTCGGTCGTGAGGGCTATCGACTGCGAATTTCCAGCCATGGAGCCGCCCTTAGCGCCAACACCAGCCAAGGCCTGTTTTACGCGCTGCAAACGTTTGAGCAATTATTCAACCCGGCCAAGCTAACGGATAATGCCATCCACGAAGTGTCAATTTCCGATTCTCCGCGCTATCGCTGGCGCGGCATATTGCTGGATTGTTCGCGCCATTTTTTTCCGGTCCCGGTGGTAAAGAAATTTATTCGTGTCGCGGCCCATTACAAGCTCAATGTATTTCACTGGCATTTAACGGATGATCAGGGTTGGCGCATCGAAATTCCGCAATATCCCCGGCTGACCAAAATCGGAGCTTGGCGGGCAGGCACAGAAATGCATATCAACCCTGCCGATATTGATCACAAGCGCTACGGCGGCTTTTATACGGATGCCCAAATCCGCCAGATTGTCGCTTACGCCCAGCGGCGCTATGTTACCGTTGTCCCGGAAATTGATATTCCCGGCCACTGCACGGCGGCGCTTGCGGCATACCCTTGGCTGGCGGCGGCCAAGGGTCCCTTTCAAGTGCGCCAGACTTGGGGAATCAGTAATGTTCCTTTAAATCCCAGTGCCCGCACGTTTCATTTTCTCAAGACCGTATTTGGCGACTTGGTTACGCTATTTCCAGGAAAATATATCCATCTCGGCGGGGATGAAGTGTCGCTGAAAGCCATGGACGTCTGGGCACATGATCCGGCGGCCGAGAAACTTATGCAGCAATACCACTGGTCGGCCGAAAAACTTCACGATTATTGCCCCGCAACCATGGCCCGCTGT
>JAJZCT010000326.1 GCA_021828925.1 Planctomycetota bacterium | reverse complement strand
GGTCAGCCCGTTTGGCGAACTGGATTATCAACGCGCCTTGCGCAGCATGTTACGGCAAGACCCGCAGGTACTGTCCATAGGCGAAATCCGGGATAACGCCACCGCTTCTCTGGCGGTCCAGGCGGCCCTGACCGGACACCGTCTGGTGTGCACGATGCATGCCGGATCAGCGGCTGGAGCCATAAGCCGCCTGCTGGAAATGGGCATTCAGCGGTATCAGATTACCAGCAGCCTCTTTGGCATATTGAATCAGCGGCTGGTGCGGAGAAAAACCGCTGCCGGCTATTGCGGGCGTCTGCCGATAGCGCAGTGTGTCCGCATGGATCAAACATTGCGCACGGTGCTGCTGGATCAAAGCGATTCTGCGGGCCTGGAAGCGGCGATGCGGAAGTCCTCGGCTTATCAGGGCCTGCATGATGCGGCGCGGGATTTAACCAGCCGCGGTGCCACGGATCAGTCCGAAGTGGACCGGGTGCTGGGGCCGCTGGTTGAGAATGCCGCGCCGGCAGCGGTGATTCTCTGACCATGTATCGCGCGATGGAGTATAATTTTTTCGGCGAAAGTTCCCGGCGCGTCGCGGTAGAAGTAAGGAGTGAATCATGGATGGCAGTTTTGGCTATCGGGCCCAGTTGGATTCCGGGCGCGAACTATGTGGCACGCTTAATGCGCCGGATCAGGCTGCCGCGATGTCGGCGTTAAACTCTCTGCAGTTGAAAGTGCTGGAACTCTGGCCCGCCGGTGCGCCGGCGCGCACGCGACCGTTGGGCGCGGAGGATTTCAAGAGTTTTAATCAGCAGTTGGCCCTGTTGATAAAGTCCGGCCTGCCGCTGGAAACCGGATTACAATTATTGACCGCCGACGCACCGCGCGGTCGGCGTCCAAGCGTGTTATCGCATATCAGTGCGGATTTACAGGCGGGCCTTACGCTGCCGCAGGCGGTGGAAAAACACCGTGGCGAATTTCCACCGGATTACGCGCTGCTGCTGGACGCGGGCATTCGCACCAGTAATTTGTCTCAGGTGCTGGTAAATCTGGGAAACCATCTGGATTTGCGACAAAAGTTCCGTGACAGCCTTTTTCGTGCTCTGGCCTATCCAGTATGTGTGATTGCGGCGCTACTGGCGGTCCTGATGTTTATGGGATTAAAAGTATTTCCATATTTTCAAAGCTTTATCCATGATTGGATGACCCCCAGCCGCGAGCATCTCTTCTACGGCATGTACAGCCTCCGCATGCCGCTGATAACACGAGTGGTCCTTTATTGCGGCGCGCGCACTCCGATTTTTGTGGCGTTGGTTGTGGCTATTGTAGTGTTGATGCTGGGATTCTGGCTGATTTTCCGTAAACGCCCGGCGATGTTGCACGTACAGGACTGGGTGGCTTTGCATATTCCGGTGCTGGGGCCGACGCTGCGGGCGGGGTTTGTGGCCCGCTGGTGCGATGCGTTGCGCATTGGCGTGGTCAGCGGCTTGGATTTACCGCAGGCTATCGAACTGGCTAATTCTGTTACGGGTTCGCCCGCTTTAACCGCCGACGGTATGCAGATGAATCAGGCAATGTCGCGCGGCCTGCCGCTGCATCAGATTTCGCCCGGACGGATGTTGTCGGCCTCCGTTGCCGCGACCATTCAAAGCGGCATCGCCGGAAATAATCTGCCGGACACATTGACGGTGCTCTCGGAAGGCTATACGCGGGAAGCCCAAGCGCGCATCAGCATTGCTCCGGCGGTGGTAACCCCGGTGTCCCTGCTGCTGATCGGTGTGGTGCTATTTCTTGTCATATACGCCATGGCACTGCCGTTTTTTCACCTTCTGCAGAGCTTGACCGCCTCGGGCTAAGCGTAACAGAAAAATAATTCTCTGCTGCTTGATCAGGAACTTATGCTTAGGAATTTAAGAATCTCTCTGGCTCGAAGGCGCATCGCACGATGGCAGCGCCGGCGGGGGGTGCTGGCATTTCTGGGAACCTGGCTGCCGGTGTGGTGCGGGCTGGCAGTGATGTTTTGCGTTTTCACGCGGATATTCGGTGAAATGCTCCTGCTAATGCTTCCGGTTTGGGTGCTTGGCCGGTATTTTATTGCTCGCCGGCGCTGTGATATTGTTATTCAGAATATTTACGGCATTATTCGACTGAATCACCCTCTGCCTGAAAATTTGATCCTGGCCGCTAAGTGCAAGCGGGGAAGAGTCGCCGTGCGACTCCAGACAATCGCCGAGCTGCTGCAACAGGGCCTGCCCCTGACGGAAGCGCTTCGCCTTGCAGTACCGGAATTAGCAGTCGCCGACCGTGCGGCGATTGCGGAGGCCGAAATGTCCGGACGCCTGCTCCCTGAGCTTGGGAGATTGAGCGCCCGGCGGAATGGATGGCCTACTACCAGCGAGCTGGACGTGAACTATGGACTCTATATTATTGCGACGCTGTGCGTTCTCCTGTTCGCAATCGCAGGAATCTTCACTTTCGTGGAGCCTAAGTTCCGGTATATGCTCCAGGCATACGGAATCCCCTTTGCGAATCACTGGTTTACCCAAGTGATTATCGCCGAGCCAAGGCCGGTGTGGCTGCAGCTGTTGGACATCGCGGTTGCTGTTGCCATTGTTGCGGCAGGCACGGCACTTCGCCGCCTTGTCATGCCGTTTTTCCGCACGGGAATGGTGTCCGTTTATATTCGTGATATGGTGGCATGGTGGTTGCCGATTGTGGGTCCCCTGATTCGTTGGCGGGCTTGGTCAGATGCTTGCCGGATACTTTCCCAAGGCATTTCAGCGGGCCGGCCGCTGCCGGAGGTTGCGGATTCCGCTTCCGTGGCGGTGAGAAGCCGTGTGGCTCGGTATCGTTTGCGGCGCTGGCGGAAAAGAATATTGAATGGGATGGCGGCGGATCAGGCGGCGGTCAGGTGCGGGTTCCCGGCAATCGTATGCCGCGCGGTGAGCCAGCCGATGGCGGCAACGGGTTCGGCACTGGCATTGGTGGCGGGCTATTACGACCTCAAATATCGCCGCAGGCTGGAAATCATTCGCGCGGTGAGTATTCCGCTGGCGGTGTTGTGCATGGGAACGTTGGTTCTGATGTTATGTTTGGCGCTGTATGTTCCCTACGTTGAGCTGCTGCAGGCTGTCAGCAGGGGAGGTGGGTGATGGCTCGCCGACACGGCTTTTTCTTAGTCGATTTGACCTTGGCGATTGTAATGCTCCCAGCGGCGGCGTTTGCTCAGATTGTTGAAGAAGGTAGGCGGCCCAGGATAATTGGAGTCGCAATCAGCGTTGGCGACCGGTGGACGAAGTGATGCTTAAAAGTTTGCAAATCTGGCTGGCACGCAAGCGCATTGCACGATGGCAGCGGAAACGCGGAGTACCGGCATTTCTAGGGACATGGCTGCCGACGTGGTGCGTGATCGCCGGTCTTGTCCTTCCCCCGATTCCGCCCCTCGTGTTTGCGGTCATTTTTTCTCTACCAGTGATGGTGATGGCCCGGTATTTCATCGCCCGGCGGCGAGCCCAAGTTGTGCTGCAGAAAATCTACGACGCTATGCGACTCAATCATCCGCTGTATGAGAACCTGCTCCGGGCAAGCGAGAGTGAATCAGGCATCCTGGGCGTGCGGCTGCAAACGCTCGCCGAGGAATTACACCGCGGAAGGTCGCTTGCGGGGTCTGTGCGGCTGGCGGTGCCGGAGGTGGCCGCCGCAGACTTGGCGTTGATCGAAGAAGCTGAGAAATCTGGATTTTTGTTGGACGACCTGCATCGCCTTTGTAATCGCCGACGGAGTTGGCCAAGCACTTCGGAACTCGATGTGAACTTCTTGGCTTATTTTATCTGCCTTCTGATCACGTTCGCTCTGGCCTTGATGGTGTTCCGTTCGATGATTGCGCCCCCGCTCCTTCGGGGAGTGGGGGCCGGCGCTTTTCCTTTCTCGCGGCCGATTATGGAAGTCTCGTCTTTTCTCAATTACCGCGGGGTCAAACACGTCGCCATCGGTTTCCTCGCCGGACTGCCCTTCGCGATCATCATCATTACGGCCATCCTGCTTCGCCGCCTTGCGATTCCCTTTTTCAGGCGCGGAAATGTCTCGATTT
>JAJZCT010000006.1 GCA_021828925.1 Planctomycetota bacterium | reverse complement strand
CGTTCCAAGATTGGAATTTAACGCCCGATAGAAAGGACGCTTGCCGGTTAAACCTTCAACAAAAGTCATATTGAAATTCTGGCGGAATTTTTGTTGCGTGGTAGGAGATGTCAGATTATTATTACTCTGTCGCCCGCTCGATCCATCATCACAAGCGGGGTTTTGAAGCGTTGTTTCTTTTCTCACGGAGGCTTTTATGACCGACGGAACCAACACGGTATTGTTTTATCAGAAACCGGTACTGCTGGATCGTGCCGCGCATCGCAACGCCAAAATTAAATTGCGCGACGCCAACTTTGAGTTCGCACGGGAGACCAATTCTGTACCCGTTACCGCTTTGGAATTCGCCCGTGCCGCCACCGAGTATCCCATCGTCTTTGCCGGCCCATCCATGGATCGGCTTATGCCTGTAGTCGTGCTGGGATTACGCAACAATGAAAATCTCTTTGTGGATATTACTGGCAAATGGGTCAACAGTTACATTCCAGCGTTTATTCGCCGCTACCCGTTTGTTCTGGCGGAACGCAACAACGGACAGGATTTCAGCGTCTGCATTGATACGGCATTTTCCGGCTGGGAAGCCCCGGACGGCGATCCGTTATTCGATGAAGCTGGCGCAGAAACACCGCTTCTTAAAAATGTATTGGCCTTCTTGGGCCAGTATCAGGGCAACATCCGGCAGACTCAGGCCCTCACCGGGAAACTCAATGAATTGAATTTGCTGGTAGGAAGAGAGATTCGGGCGCGTGATACGAAGAATCAGCCCTTGGCCCTGCGCGGCTTCTATGCCGTCGATGACGGTAAACTCAATGCCCTTTCCAATGAACAAATCACCGAACTCTATCGCTCCGGTTTTCTGGGGTTGATCCATGCCCATTTAATTTCGCTGGGAAATGTAGTAAAACTTGAACAGCAACTGCGCGACCGGGAATAGAATTCGGACGATTGTGTGATTCGTGCCCGATACGGTGCGCCTTTTGACTGGCGTTGGAGTGACATCGCAGGCATGAGCTTATTGCGACGTAAGCGAAAAAAGCGGGTTGCCTGAAATCTGCCGCGACAACGTGCCGACTTGTTATGCTTTTGGGAATGCGATAGAAACGTCGTTCTCCTCGCCCGGTCTATTTAGACGGGTACGAACCAGGGCTATTAGGTATGAACAGTCAGCCAACAACAAAAATGCCCTTTCATATCATGACCAAGCCCATCGGGCCGATCTGCAATTTGGATTGCAGTTACTGCTACTACCTTGAAAAGGAGAAGCTCTTCCCAAGCCACCGGAAGGCCGCCGATTTTCGGATCAGTGACGCCACGCTGGAATCTTTTGTAAGGCAGTACATCCAATCGCAACCCAATGACGTAATTTCTTTCGCCTGGCAGGGTGGTGAACCCACGCTGATGGGAATAGAGTTTTTCCGCCGGGTGGTAGAACTTCAAAAGCGATTCTGCCCACCGGAAAAGCGCGTCGAAAACGTCCTACAAACCAATGGCACACTGTTGAATTCAAACTGGTGCAAGTTCTTCAAGGAACATCACTTCCTGCTCGGCTTGTCGATCGACGGGCCACGCGAATTGCATGATCGCTATCGCGTCACCCGTGGAGGCAAGCCGAGTTTTGATCTGGTCATGCATGGTCTGAAATTACTCAAAGACCACGGTGTGGATTTCAACACCCTTACCGTGGTACACCGGGAATCGGCCTATCATGCTCTTGATGTTTATGAATTCCTGCGTGAACATGGCAGCGGCTACATGCAGTTTATTCCCGTTGTGGAGCGATTTACCAAAAGCGAGGAAACGGAACTGGCCAATCCGCCGATGCTGAAAGTATTGTCGCCCGAACTCAAAGTTGCCCCGTGGTCGGTCGAGCCTTTACAATTCGGGCTGTTTTTAACCGACATGTTCGACCAATGGGTCCGACGGGATGTCGGCAAAATATTTGTTCAAACCTTTGATGTGCAACTGGGAATATGGGCCGGGCGTGGTGCGGGCTTGTGCATTTTTGCCGAAACCTGCGGCGGCGCTATGGCCCTGGAACACAATGGCGATCTCTATGCCTGCGACCATTATGTTTTTCCGGAATACCGCCTGGGCAATATTCACCAGCAGACCATCCGTGAAATGGTCGAGTCTCCCGTCCAGAAGAAATTCGGCCTCGACAAACAAAACTCTCTCCCCGCTTATTGCCGGCGCTGCGAAGTGCGTTTCGCCTGCAACGGTGAATGCCCCAAAAACCGCTTTGCCGTAACACCGGACGGCGAACCGGGGTTGAATTACCTGTGCGCGGGCTACAAGCATTTTCTCAATCACATCCGGCCACACATGGAGATCATGGCGCAGCTAATCAATTCCGGTCGCCCCGCCTCCGGAATTATGCAAATTATAGCGGAACGCGAGAAGGCCAAAGTCAGCGGCGGAACGTGATGGCCCGCCAACGCGACCAAGGCGTCGATGAAACCGCTCGTGTTGAGATGCGCGTCGCTGGTGGTGCTGCCGCTTTCCGTGCAGACTCAATTTGACCATGGAGAATCGGAATGGTGAAATTCTCCCCCGCTGCCGTTCTGTGTATTGCTGATGCCATGGCCAGTACGTTGGGGCAGGCCATGCAACTGGCCCGCACACGGTTGGCTTCCGCTGCTTCGCCGATATTGCGATTGATGATCCAGCGGGACCATGAAGTTACGGAATCCGAACTGCTGCGGCGAGAATTGGATATTCTCCGTGCCGGGCGGGAGAATATGCCGCCACAGAAAAGACCCGATTACCGCCCTGCCCAACGTCTGGCAATCCTGCATCTGATGCGACTGCGAGACTGGAACACCAAGACCGTCGCCCAGCGTTTTGTGATTCACGAGAACACCGTGCGGGCCTGGATCAATGCTGTCGAGGGCAACGGCAGGCCAAATCTCCTGGCCGGAGCTATTGTTTGGAATCGTATGGATGACGCCGTTCGTTGGGCAGCCCACGAACTTCGCCGCCTCTGCCCGGAACCGGAATTTGGCACGCGCACCACGGCCCGGCATCTGCTGCGCGCGGGAATCGCCATCAGCCGGTCGAGTGTACAACGAATGCTGCGGGAACCGGAGCAAAAAAAGCCGGCGCGAAAAGCCAGACCGGCCATGGAGGAACCGGTCGGAGTGCAGCCGCACGACCTGCTGAAGCCGAAGAAGCCCAATCAGGTGTGGCGCATGGATTTGACGCAATTCCGCGTCCTGTGGTTCACGTTTTTCATCGCAGCGACTCTGGATGGGTTTTCGCGCAAGATTCTGGCTTTGAAAGTCTACGCCAAAACACCCTGCGCCAAGAACCTGGCCGCGCTTGTGAAGAGCGCCGCCGTGCGGCATGGCAAGCCAGAGTTCATCATCACGGACAACGGCGGCCAGTTCCGGAAGCAGTTTGGGCGGGCAGTGCGGCGGCAGCGTATCCGTCATGTCCACACGCGGGTGCGAAGTCCGTTTTTGAACGACTGCGCTTCATGTTACACCTCATTGGTACAATTGTGTTCTGGTGCCACTTGGCACTGCCCAGATTTATCCATTCGCTTACGTCCTTTTTGGCTGATCGGTCCATCGGGGCCGGGGCATTCGTACAGACACCCATTTCTGGCATTGTAGCGATGGGCGGTAAGGAGTCCTTTACGCAGCCACACCGCCACGGTGCCGCGCGTGACGTGCCGTTGGGCCGCCACTTCGCATATTGTTAACAACCCCGTGGCCCGCAGGCGATCAAAACGACTGCGGAGATGATACACGCGACAAATGGTTCGTACCAGACGGGCGGTAAACGGCTGGCCGGTGCCGGAATGAAAGCCGCGGTGGTTGAGTTCCTCGGCGACTTGTTCTTCGCGATATGTATCCAGCAGACTATCGATGTTCGACACGACCGTGGCGGGGGTTTTGCGCTGTTCCCCGACCGTCAGAGGTCGAGGCACGGTCAACACCTTTGTAGCGCCTCCGCGGAAGCGTATCTGAACTTTGAGACCGTCGGCTCTGGTCAAGGTAACGTCCTCAATCAGGAGACGTACCATACGCTTGCGATCTTGATCGGAAGTGTGAGTATCGCGCCAAAGCCGGGGCAAATCCTGCGATAGGGCCAGCACCTGCTGACGCGAAGTTTCATCCAGCGTGTTTCCATCTGTCTTCCGCTGTTCCCGGTAATGTTCCTGAGCCTGTGATAGTATCCGCAGGCTGACATTCCAATCGGCCTCCAGAGTATCGGCCACGAGCCGATTGCGCGGATCGACCTGCATATAACGATTCCGCGCCAGATCAGCTTCATATTGAGCACGTTCCACCTGCTGGCGGCGCAGTTGGTCGGCCTGCTCCATCCGGGTTTGCAGTTCAACCTGTACGGCAAAGGCCAATTCCAGACTCACGGGCCCCATCATCTCCAACAGCAGCGCGCCGATGGCCGCGTCAATTCCGGCACCGGGCATATGCTGGCATGGATCCCGCGCATGTTCGACAATCTCCTTTTGACACACATAATCGCCGACCATCCCCCCATGCCGCTGGTGATAGCGAACCGTCATCCGGCGGCCACAGACGCCGCAGATTACCAGTCCCTGCAGCAGCGCCGGCCCTTGTCCGGGCGGACTTTTTCGGCGGTCCTGCCCATGGGCCTGGGCGCAAGCCCGCAGACTACGCAAATTATCCTGGTATTGTTGCCAACTGATATAACCGGCGTGTGCGTCGGGGATCAGGGTGTGCCAGTCTTCCTGCGCCTGTTGTTTCTGCGACTTACGCCCATTGAAAGATTGACACATCTTGCTGCGACCGAAGACAAAGGCACCCGTGTAACGCGGATTGCGCAACATTTGCAGCGCCCGGGTGTGGCCCAAGGGCCCCCATGCCAATTGCCCTTTGTTCGCCCCGCCCAAACGCCGGGGGAAGCACAGGCCGTTTTTATTAAAATATTTGACGGCCCCCCACGCTGAACCTTCCCTCTGGTAGGCCTCGAAGAAGTTACGGAGCGCCTGTTGAACCTGACGATCCGGATCGAGAACCACGCGACCTTGAATGTCATATTCCAAACCTATCGGCAGGCGCATCCGTAATTCTCCACGTCGGGCTTTGCTGCGAATGCCGCCCGTAAGACGCGCCCGGAGCACATGGAGTTCGGCTTCACTCATCGCGCCCTTGAGGCCCAACAGCAATCGGTCGTTGAAGTCATCGGGATCGTACAGGCCATCCTCGTCCAAGATCAGCGTCCCGGACAAAGAGCATATCTCCAGCAGACGATGCCAATCGCTGCAGTTGCGGGCCAGCCGCGAGACCTCCAACCCCAGGACAATGCCGGCCCGGCCCATTCCCACTTCGGCCACCAACTTCTGGAAGCCTTCCCGATCCGCCGAGGATGCGCCGGATTGCCCCAAGTCATTATCGATCACCACCACCCGTTCCACCGGCCAGCCCAAAGCCACGGCACGCTGCCGCAGGGCATATTGCCGCTGCGTACTTTCGGTATTGTGTAATACCTGCTGCAGAGTGGATTGGCGGATGTAAAGATAGGCGTCCCGCCGAAGATGCTCGGCCCGCACTTTCTGATGTGGATCATGCTCAAGACTGGTCATACATAAGACTCCTGTATGCGTGTAAGAATCATGGACGCCAGAACACGCACCAATGGCCCACGTCCGGATGCGGCCAATGGAACGTTCGACAAAGAGCCAACCGCCGGCGGTGTGTCGGATAGAATAGCGCGCGTCGGTTTCGGCCATGCACCCATCCAAGCCGCCAGCCCGCAACGCAGGAACATCGCCAGCCCCCACGAACCGCCCTGACCGCCGGAATCCCGCCGGGCGGCACGGCGCAGGTCTTCGTAACGCTCGGTCCAGGTTTGGGTGGACTCCGTGGATTCGGGTGCGACAAAATCTACCGCCCCTTTTTTTCCCGCCGTGCCAGCGCCCGTTCGATGCTTCGTGGATGAATTGATAATCCCAGCCGCTTGCGAATCATGGCGGCCAATTCCAGCGCCCGCAGGCTTGAATCGACGGCCCGCTGTCGGTCGATCATATCCATCACGACCGCAGTCATTTTGTGAGCTTGTTTGGGGCCGCGCCGCTTTGGCACCAGTCCCGGCAGCCCCTCCTGATGGAAAACCGTCTGCGTTTGATAGAACGCCACCCGTGAGAAGCCGAAGGCCCGCACGGTCCGGCTGACCGGCCAGTTCTCGACACGCACCCGGCGAAGCATCTCGTATTTGACTTGCACCAGATCGCGGGCATCGAAAAATTCCCGCTCTTGGAACAACGGGTCGCGCACGCGTTCGGGGCGCGGATTGCGTGTTCCGTTCTCCCTTAATATTCGTTCCTTGCTTGAGCGGTCGTCTTCCATGAGCGTCTCCTTGCGACAACGAAATATATGTAAAGTAAATTATATACACATTTAGGACGAAATCAAGGCGCAAGCAACACATACACCTACTATCGGTCAAATGAATTAGACATAATTCCAAGATATGCGGCATCACACGCCGGAACTCCGCCAGACAAAAAGGCGTAATATTCTTTACACTTTCGGCGTAATTTCCTTGGCGCACGGCCAAGCCATGATCATGAACCATCGTGCCCTCCCTTCCGAATCCGCTCCACCAGTCGTGCCAATTCCGCAAGATCCTGGAGCCGAAACGGCGCTCGCCCGGCGGAGATCACCACGGTGGGGTCCGCCGCCATGGCGTCAGTCCAAGCCGCGGGAATGGCCTGGAGATGTCCTCCCTCATCGTGGTAGTAGACCCGGTCCTCGCCCCAGTTGTTCCGGATTGTAACAACGATGAATTCCCGCCCATGCAGCGGATGAAATGGGTGTGTCACCCGCACACGTTGCGCTTCACCTGACGGATTGAGTGCATTTGACAGTGTTGACAAACGGCCGGATGGAAAGATTTTTTCGATCGCTGAAGCTCGGGCAGCGGTTGACGCTCATGGCGGCGACGACCAGCGGCATTCAGCGATGGCTTGATTCTTTTGCGGCATGGTACAACACCCACCGCCCGCATAGCGCATTGGAATTCAGAACGCCTGAAGAAGCGTTTTGCGGGAAAGCGCTGTTGAAACCGGTGGCCTACCGCACCCGTGACGGGCCAGACATCCAAATCCAGATCGCACGACGACATTATCGCGGTGATCCGCGACTGCCGATATTTGATATCCGTGTTCGCAAAGCGGCTTGATCGTTCGCGGAGATGCGAGGCATACGATGCCGCCCCGGCATCCGTGCCCCCGGTGCGCGCACGGCGGGATTTTTCACCCGAGAGCGGGCGTAAGATGCCGAAATTGTTCCACATATTGCCATGATTCCATATCATCCAGCCGTTGGACAACCGCGTAATCATCCGTTATCATGAATATTAGCACCTTCACAATTAGCTGGGCCTTCACAGCATTCTGGTCGCTAACCGGCGCATTCGAACCGGCACCTCCTGCGGCGGCGGCGGCTTGGGCACTGCCCAGCGGAAGATTTGGATTGGCAAGGGGCGACAGCACACCGGCTTTGGTACGATTTCTTTTCATCTATCGCCGCTCTATTTCGGGTCTTGCTCTACCGTTCTCCGGCGGCGGGTTGGGACAATCCAAGTCGCAATCGCGTCCAAAAGGATGCCCGCAGCCAGAATGTATGCCCCAGGATACCGGGCCGCCTCGTTGTAGCCGGCGACAAGCCAAATTGTCATTGCGCCAACCAAGAGGGAAAGAACACGCGCCACCCAGATGATCCGGCAGGTGCCGAACATTGCCGCTCCCGCCATGAGAAGAACGCTCAGCCAAAGCGGGACGAACACGGGCGGAAACATGAGGGTGAACACCCCGATAAACGCCCAAGTTGGCACCGCCCTACCGTGGAGATTAAGGCCAAAGGTTGCAGGCAGCGACGCGATTACTACGCCCAACGCGAGCAGAACAAGAACACGGGCAATCCAAGCCCTCGGGGCCGCCAACCGTCGCACAGTAATATCACTGGGATAATCGCCTATCATGATACCCCTTCCGCGCTGGAATCCAGCAGATTTGGGAAAACCAAATTCCATAGGTTCCGCAAGATGCTCCTTTGACACGCCACCACTGGGTCAATCGGGCCGGTGGCCCGGCCGGCGGAATTGTGGGCCAGATCACGAGGCGCCAACGGGGACGCCTCGACGCATTGTTTGAGGTTACGATCCGGGCACATAAGCGTCTCCCGAATTTTTCGTCCCGATGATACTCTGGTTAAGTTCTTGGAACAGGCCATCGTTCCAGGGCGCGGAGCCAAGCGGACCAGTCAATGTGTTATTGCTCAACGTCAAAGTCAGCGTGTCAGTATACGAAATCGCTAAACCCGCCCAATACACCGACACGCCTGATGGATTAATGTCGTTGAACTGATATTGAGCCAGCAGCGTGTCGGACCCCAATAAACCGCCATCGGAATACAGACTGGCAGTCGCGTAGCTGCCGCTGCCCGATGGCTGAACCTGGTAAGCCCCGCTGAGCGTCACGATCACCTGATTCTGCGCGTTGGGAGCGCTAACTATCGGCGCAGGCGGCGTATACCTTGGCACATCCAATACGGTGGCCGCGGCAGTTAGGTTGTTGAGCGTGTAGGAAATATCGGCGTAAGGCGTGGGCATCGAATCGTGTCCGTCCTACGAACCCCATCTTCCAATGTGAATGAGGATATGAGAATCTGTTGGCGTCGCAAGCAAAAGGAGACAAGCGATGTCGATGGAACGTGTTGGACAGGCCCCTTACCCGCAGCATCACGGGCGGGAATTCTGGATTCTGGCTTTGGAATTGCAACGTGAAAGCGGTCTGACGCCTGCGGCGTTTTGCCGGCGGGAGGGGATCAGCGATAAGGCTTTTTGGCGTTGGAAGCGTAAGTTATCGCAATCCAGGCAACCGGCCGACGCACCGGTGGCGTTCTTGCCGGTGACGGTAACAGATGGCCGACCGGTGCATTCTTCGCAAGCGGCCGTCACCGGCAGATCGGGCGAAGATTTGCCCACCTGCGCAGGCGTCAGTTCCGACGCATCCCCACTTACCGACTCTCAGGCTGCATCGCCTGTTACAGCATTGTCTGCACAGATTGAACTTCATATCCATCTGGCCAATGGGCGTTGTGTTCACGCACATGTACCCGCCGAGGCACATGGACTGCAATCAGTACTTGCGGCCGTGGAGGCTTTACGATGATAACACTGCCAAGCCTTCGGGATATGGATCGTTGCGTACCCATGCGGATATATCTGTGCCTGACCCCTGCGGACATGCGTTGGGGCTTTTATACGCTGGCCCAGATTGTTCAGCAGGCCATGCAAGCGGACCCTCTGTCCGGGGACCTGTTTTTATTTACCGCCCGCCGCAGAGATCGCCTGAAAATCCTGTACTGGGATCGCGATGGACTGGCGCTTTGGTATAAGCGACTGGAACAAGGGGCGTTTCGGATTCCCAAACCTGCCCATAGTTCCGCTGCTGTGGAACTGACGGCCAGCGAACTGGCGATGTTACTGGAAGGTATTGATCTGGGCAGTATCCGACGGTCCCCACGGTACGCCAAGCCCGCAGCGGCGGTGAACCTCACAGGTCCGACGGCGGGCGTTGCAGGCGGGACATAACATAATCGTGATAGACATAACGCTATTACCTGATATTAAAATAATAGTAATATACATGACAATATGACTTGACATGATAGACCCGATCCGTTATACTCTCTGTCATGTTGAACGCCGCGTTACCTGATGATCCCGCCGCCCTTAAAGCCCTGCTGCGTAAGCAGCGGCGGGAACACCTGCAGCAGATCGTCGCCGTTCAGAACCGCGTTGACACACTGGAACAAAACGCCCGGCAATGGGAATCCCAGGAACAGACACTGGCCGCCCGCCAGGCGGAATTGACAGCTCGTCTTACGGAATTGCAGAAGCGCAACGACGATCTGGCCATGGACAAGCTGCGTCTGCAATACCGGCTTAACATATTGCTGCAACACCATTACGGCTCCCGTGCCGATAAGATCAGCACCGGACAACTGTTGTTGAAATTTGCCGAACTGCTGGAAGAAAAGCCGCTGGAATCGTCCCAGGATTCCCTGACAGAACCCGATTCGGCCGACTCGTCCACGACCGGCCTGACGCCTGTGAATGCCGTTACAGAACCCACGCGGCATATTCGCAAGGGACGGCGGGATGTGGAGAATATGAAACATCTGCCGATACAGCAGTGCCTTCATGACCTTCCGGAATCGGAAAAAGCCTGTCCGGTCTGTCAGCAGCAACGGCAGGAGATGGGACGGGATTCCAGTTGGCAGGTGGAACGCATTCCGCCCCACTTTGTGCGTATTGAGCATATCCAGGTCAAATATGTCTGCCGAAGCTGCGAGCAATCCGCCGCCGAGACCGGTTCGCAGATTGTTCTGGCGGACAAACCCGAGGCTCCCATTGCCAAGGGATTGCCGGGGCCGGGGCTTCTGGCGCATGTGGTAAGCAGCAAATTCGCAGATCATCTGCCGCTGTATCGTCTGGAAGGGATATTTGCCCGGCAGGGATTTGACGTTACCCGTGGCACGATGTGTCAGTGGATGACGGATGTGGCCGATCTGGTTAAGCCGGTGTATGACGTAATGGTCCAGGAAGTCAAAGCCAGCCATGTGACGGCCACGGATGACACGATCATGCCGCTGTTGGCTCCGGAAAAGACCAAAAAAGCCCGGATGTGGATTTACCGGGGTGATGCGGAACATGCTTACAACGTCTTTGACTTTACCGAAAGTCGCAGTCGGGATGGTCCTGCGACATTTTTGGAAGGCTTTAATCAGACACTGCTGGCTGATGCGTATGGAGCCTACGATGGTATCTGCGTGGAAGGCAATATGACCAAGGCGGGCTGCTGGGCCCATGCGCGTAGAAAGTTCACGGATGTCAGTCCCATGGCACCGGAGATTGCCAGGGAGGCCGAGCACCTGATAGGTAAGCTCTTTGATCTGGAACGCCAGGCCCAAAAGCAGAACCTTGACCCGCAGGCCCATCTGGCCCTGCGCCAGGAGAGAAGTGTGCCGATTCTGGCTCAACTCCATGAGAGGTTGCTGCACTGGAAAGCCACGGTGCTGCCCAAGCATCCGGTTAACACAGCGATCGGGTATTGCCTGAACCAATGGGAATCCCTGAAGGTCTTTACCAGAGACTCGGCGGTACGAATGGATAACAACTTGGCGGAACAGGAAATGAAGCGTATTGCCCTGGGGCGAAAGAACTTCCTGTTTGTGGGGTCTGTCCGCGGCGGCCAAACCGCCGCCATCCTGGCCAGCATGACCAGCACCTGCCGCCGCCACGAGATCAATGTGGAATTGTATCTCACGCAATTGCTGGCCAATCTGCCCTCCACACCCATCACGCAGGTCCGCCAATGGCTGCCCGATGTCTGGAAACAGCGCCAACTCGCTGAAAACAAAAGCGTTCTGATTCGCCAGGCCTGATAATCCGTTCCTCATGCCCGCAGATTATCCCCTATCAGAAAACTCCCCGGTAGATGTGGTTCGTAGGACGGACACATCGAATCCGGCCCGCCCAATTCAAATGGCGCGGACATATAAGGCGAAGAAATACTCTCATCCACCCCCCGGCCCATGGCCAGCGTTGCGGCTAAGAATGGAACATAATCATTCGGCTCGGCCGCCGCCCAGTGAAAACTGAACACTGAAAACCGTGATCTGTTTGCATACACCATCACGTTTCCCCCATTCAGGAATCCCGATTGGCGTCGATCGCGGTGCGTTGTTTTCCACCTTTTCCGGCGGCCTTCCTATCATTTTTCCGGGGCGGAATCAGCCAGACTCCGATGAAGATCAGCATGCTGCCTAGAGCGAGAGTGGGGAGCCCAAAGAAAAGTGGCCTAGACGGCGACCACAGGTACAGCCACGCGATGGCCGGAGCTACCAGAAGGCCCAACGACGCGGTGCGAATGCACCAGCGCACGGCGGCCGGTGTCGGTCGATAGAAACCGGCCACGAGCGAGGCGATCGCGCCAAGGTAATAGATCCAGAAAACCGGTGCCAACTCCGGCGTAGCCCCCGCTCGCCCAAATAGGGTCGTCGCCGCCATCAACATCAGGTACCAGAGAACTACGTAGGCCCCCGTCGTTCCGAACGCCACTCCCGGCATCCAGAGCGACACGAAGCACACAACCCAGCCGAGGGCGTAGATCGTCCAGGCAATCGTTGAACGTAGGTTGGAGGGGGTGCCGCGCTCACCCTCCATCGTTTGGGCGATTTTTTCCGCCATCACTGCACCCCCACCGTGCTAGAATCAAGTGGATTTGAAAGCACTGATTCCCAGAAGTTCTGCAAGATTTCCGCCGGGCTGGGTATCACTGCGCCCGTCGGGCAGATGATCTGGCCACTGGAATTGTGGCCCAGATCAACCACGAGCGAATAGCTCCACGCCAGCCCGTTCCATGTCCCCGCGTAACCTGATGTCGGCAAATCGTCCTCGTAGAGCAGGTGGCTGTTTGTGTCGTAAAGCTTGACCTCATAGGAGTTTGATGTTGAGTCCGTGGCCTGGAATGCACCGTTGAGCGTAATCTGAATCGCTCCGGTGGGGCTATCGGCGGTGATCGCGGGTGTGGCTGGCGTGTATGCAGGAAGGTTCACCTGCGTTGCGGGCGACGTGAGATTACCAAGCGTGTAGCCCACCAGCGCATACCCTGTAACACCGTCATCCTGCACGCCAGCAAAAGTTGGGCCCGTGACACCCTGCGTCAGACCCCGGCCCATCTCAAGGGTATTAATCTCGAACGGGACATAATCATTCGGCCCAGCCGCCGACCACGCATTGGCGTTAAGGGTGAGGCCCGGGTCGCCATATTTAATTGTGGCGGTGTCCATCGTGTCGTTGAAGCCGGTGTAGCCTCCCACGGAATCGAACTCTGGCGAGACCAGCGAAATGGTGATGCCAGTCTCGAGCTGACTCTTTTGCACCATACCGGTGAGCACCGGATTTTTAATACCAGCGCCGGCAGTAGCACCGGTTGTGACGGACAAGTCCCAAGTAGTCGTATTATAATCGCTGTTGTCCAGCCGCACACCGACAATAGCGTCTGGATTCAGACCCGCGTTTGTAACCTCCGTGCCGGCACCGTTGACACTCGTCCCGCCATTGTACGCGTTGCGATCCGACACCGGCGCATTCCAGCCAGTTTGGCCGGACGGATCGGCGGCGGCTGCGGCATCTGCGGCTTCGGCGTTGCCCGGCGAGGGCGTTGGATTAGAAAGCAACGCCAACATAGCGCCTCCCGTCAAAAAGTCCCATTTTTTTTCCTCCCCGGTAACCGCAGTTTAATCCAATAATAAAGGCCGGGCAGGGTGCTAATAAACATCAAACTACAGCCAACGGCGAAAACAACACCGCCGTAAAGATCGTGACCGCAACGCGCATCAAAGCCAGCAGATGCTAATATCCAACCAGCGAGTAGCCCCGACGACAGGAGTGGTCCCAGCAGCGAGGCCATCGGGCCGCCCGGGCGAAAAACCGTTATCACGCACGTCAGGGCACCTATCCAGAACCACAGCCCGATTAATGGAAGCCAAGGCATTGCAACCGCAACAATCAGCGAAAATACCACTGAGGCCGAAATCAGGTACCATGTCGGAAACGCATTGCAGTTGTTGAACCCAAGGTATGCTGCGGGCATCTGCAACGACGCTGCGCATGTCGCTACCCCAACAATACACATCGCACGCACGGCAATCTTGAGCGCCGGAGTTAATACTGGCGCAGGGAGACGAGGTGCAACGGACCGGCCTGTGTCACGATCCCGGCACATAACTGTCTCCTGAGCTAAAGTTTCCGATGATGCTTTGGTTAAGCTCTTGGAACAGGCCATCGTTCCACGGTGCTGATCCCAGCGGGCCGGTAAGCGTGTAATCGCTGAGTGCAAGGGTGTCATCATAACTTGCATTATAGGAGAAATTCACCCCTGCGGTAAGTTGCGACACATGCACCATCCCCGTGAACACGGGATATTGCGCACCGGCATTGTTATACGCATCCCAGCTTGTTAAGTTGTAATCGGTGCCGTCCAGTTTTACACCGACAATCGCACCTGGATTCAGGCCGGTGCCGGAAACTTCCGTGCTGGAGCCGGAGTTCGTTCCGCTCTGGAGAACGTTGCCGGCGCTGTTGCTGTATGCGTTCCGGTCACCGACAGGCGGCTGCCATCCGTTTGTGCCCGCGGCGGTCCTTTGGGAACTGCCCAGCGGAAGATTAGGATTGGCGAGGAGCGATACCATCATTCGCCTCCGACATTTGGGGCGGGGCCTTCGAAGGGCGATAAAGGTTTCCGCCGCCGGATGGGGATGACCCAAGGTGACAGCACAAACGCCGACATCACGAACGCTCCCCGATAGTCGAAGGGATTTCCTGTTTGTAATTCATTGGTGATGCCCCATGCCACATAGCACCCCAATGGAACGGAAATGGCTCGCAGTGCCCAGATAAGCCACGCCCTGCCTAAAAGTACCGACCAGAAACCGCCGAGGGCCAAACAAAATATAGCGAGGCAAATCGGAACCCCTATAGGCCAAAACATAAGCGTGAATTTCAAATCTACCTGCCAATTGGGAAGGCTATAGCCGTCAATGCCCCAAATGGACTGACCACCGCCGAACTCGTAAACCAACAGTGAAACCACTCCTTCCAGTACGAAGGCCAACCCAATCAATTTCCTGGCACCCACCAAAACTTTTAGCATCAGACTTTTGCGGTCATCCAGCCTTCCCATCACTGCACCTCCACGGTGCCGGAGTTATAGCCGGAATCGCTGGTGACACCAGCCTGCCAGAAATTTTGAAAAATGTTCAGCGGGCCGGCATAAGAACCATCTACACCAATTATGTTACCGTTGGAATCATGATTCAATATCGCTGCCAGCGAGTACGTTAACGCCAATCCATTCCAGACACCGAGAGGTTCCGCGGCGGCGGAAACGTCGTCCTCCCATAGCAGATGACTGTTGCTATCGTAAATTTTTACACTGTATGAAGTCGGACTGCTGCCTGAAGTTGCATCCGTCACTTGGAATGCGCCATTAAGTTGAAGCTGAATCTGACCGGTGGGATTATCCGAGATCACCACCGGCGCGGTCGGCGTATAGGTTGGCAGATTCACTTGCGTATCGGGCGAAAGAATGCCCCCCAGACTGTACTCCACCATAGCGGCCTGGGTGGCGGAGTCCGCCTGCACACCGTTGAGGGATGGGCCGGTGATGCCCGGGGCCACCGACCGCCCCATTTCCAGTGCCGATATTTCAAAGGGCACGTAGTCACCTGGCCCGGCGGCGGCCCACGCGGTAGGGTTCACCAACACGCCTGCTTCACCGTAGGTTACCGCTACCGAGTCCAGTGTATCCAGGGGGCCAACATATCCGCCGTGTTCATTTTCAGGCGACACAAGTGAAATGGTCAAGCCATTGACTAACTGGCTCTTGGTGGCCATGCCGGTAAGAATTGGCTTTTTGACGCCAGCACCTGCATTCGGGCCGGTTGTCACGGAAAGGTTCCATGTTGCCGTGTTGTAATCAATTCCATCGAGCTGCACGCCGACGATGGCAGATGGATTCAGGCCGGCACCAGTGACCTCGCCATTGGACCCAATTTTACCGCCGTTGTAGGCATTCTGGTCTGAGTTTGAGACCACGAAGGCCTGATTCTGCGTGCCGTTGCTGGGTTGGATGTCCTGGCGCTGTGTGCTGCCGAGCGGCAAATTCGGGTTATCCAACCAGGCTAGAACTTGTGCTTCAACTTGCGGGTCAGACTCAAGGTTAATATGGTCCATGTTCACACCGTAGTCATAAGCTGTGTCCGGCAGCATGGCGCTATAGGTCGGCACGATAGAGTCGTTGTTCGCGCCGTCAAGTTGCTGGATCCATGGAAAATAGGAACCGCCGTTGGGGCCTAGCGGCTGGATATCGCCGAAAATCGGCAACTCAGTAAACGGTACAGGCCCCTCGAATTTTTGTAATTCGGTGTGTGTCCCATATACCGCCGCATACGAGACACCATTACTGAACACGGCGGCGAGCGCATTAAGCTGCGCCAACAGCGGGCTGTTAATAGCGGCGTCTTCAAAGAATGGATAAGGATTGGCCCCGTTCGGGCTTGTCGCGAGGTAGCCCTGGCTCTGCATCCAGGTGAGGACGTTCTTCTCGGTGTGCCCTCCAAGCGTGCCCAGCAGTCCTGAGTTGATTTGTGCATTACCAATTGTCGGATTGCTATATATCGCGTCAATCATATTCGCTAACGGCGATCCCAAATTCGGCGTGCCGATTTCAACCAGGCTGCGAATATTGCGGAAATCCTCAAACAGCTTGCCGCCGCTGGAGTTCGTGGCCTGTTCCATGTACCAGCGCGTCAAAAGCCCGCCATAGCTGTGCGCTACCACATCCACTTTCTGAACCGCGATCAACGTCCCCTCGGCAAGGCCGGTGGGGACGAGGGTCGGATTGCCCGAGGGAATATCGGGATTGTAAATGGAGTTATTCACCAGCCCGTACCGGAAGTCTTCGATCGTGGCTTCCACCGCGTTCTGGACAGACTGCCAATCGCTGGTCAGCGGTCCGGATCCGTAGTCGTTGGCGGCACCGGAATGATCCGCAAATGAGAAGGGCGTAATAATATATTTCTGGCCTTGCAGCGTTTGCGCCATTCCACCCGGCCCCTGCCAGGCGGAATAGGGATCACTGTTGATTCCATGCACAAACACCACCGGCGGGCGTGTGAGCATCAGCGCGCCGGGCTTCGCACCGGCATACAGAGGCGGCAGAGTGGTATTGGAATAGTTCAGCGATACACCGACATGGATTTGCCGGAAAAAGGCATTGCTGCTTTCGCCCTGCGGCAGAAATTCCGCCGGCGGCTCGTAGAACTGCGTGCCCAGAACGTCCAGCGCCGCCCCTCCGGCTGCGGTGCCTTCCCATCGGGTTGAGCCTTGGGCGGGGTTGGTGTTGGTCTGCACGCCCTTCAGCGCTGTATCAGCGGTGAGATTGGACTGCCAAGTGCTCAAGGGCAACAATTCTCCATTACTGCCATCGGATTGCAACGAATAAATACCCGTACCAATATGCGGGAAGAGTTGGCCGAAATCGAGTGTCAGGTTGCCTTGGTGGATCAGATTCTCCAGTGCCTGCGAGCCTACCGCCCGCACCAGCAGCAGTGAGCCGTCATCGACACCATTTTGCCAATCGGCGGCAATGCCGCCGGGTTGCAAGTTTGGCGCAATACGGTTCTGGTCCATGTTGGTGGTAAATGCCTTAGTGGGGTTGGCGTGCGAGATTCCGGTGACATCGGTATAGACCAATTGCAGGCTGGCGACAGTTACATTTACCTTATCGGAAATCGTATTATCACCGCTGGCAAAATCCCCGGTTGGATCAATCTTGACCGTGATGGTCACGGGGTTCGGATCACTGGGGTTGACGCCTTCGACATAAAGATCGGTCAGTGAACTGGACCCCTTGAGGATATCCGACAGCGGAATGGCCGTATTATCAGGGATAAAATTGCCACCGGAGAGAATGCTGGCCGAGTTGCGCGGCGGTATATGGGACACACACCGA
>JAJZCT010000325.1 GCA_021828925.1 Planctomycetota bacterium | reverse complement strand
GTAAATGAAGTTTCAAAGTTGGGAATGATTGTCAACGCCTGACCGGGCTTGGCCATAGCCGCAATACCGACAATCGCGACAACGGCGAAAGCCGCACGGGTAGAAAGCCGGCTGCGGCCCGTAATGATCCCGGCGTTTTCAACACTCTCAACGGATTTTGCAGACATAAAAAGTGATGTTCCGTGAAAAAGCAGAATGGTAAAACCAACAGTTGTCCGAATTCGCTGCGGCAGCGACATTTTAATGACCGCGTTGCTTCGGACCTAAAAATCCCGGATCGTCCATTGCGAATCCCGCCGGGCCATTAAAATCCATGGTGCCTGAGGATCCGGTTCCGGCTGGCTTTCCAGTTCGAGTCCGGAGTTTCCCGGTACGGTATATACCTTGAAAAACGCGTCGATGCGTGCCGCGAGTTGTTTGATGGTCTGCTGATGTTCGGGACGGTCATAGACGTTGGCGCGTTCATGCGGATCCGCTTTGAGATCATAGAATTCATTCGGTGCTTCAACCCAATGGAATGGATACCGCAGAATGAGCTTGTAGCGATCATTGCGGATCATTCGCGCATTACCGTATTCGCAGATAATCGCGTCGCGCCAATTCTTAACCGATTCGCCGCGCAGTTGCCGCAGGTACGACTTTCCTGGCGAATTGATCTGAGCCAGCGTTGCCGCATCCGGATGCGCATTGGCAACATCGAGAATGGTCATAAACAGATCGGGGTGACTGACAATCGCGTCGCTGGAAACATTCTTTCGCACACCGCCGTTGGGCCAGGAGATTATCGATGATATGCGTATGGATTGATCAACAAAGTTTTGCGGTACCGTGGCGTTGCCTTTCTCCCAAAAGCCGTGGTGTCCACCGTTTAACCCGTGGTCACCCGTGTACACGACCATGGTATCGTCCAATTCTCCCTGCTCTTTTAACGTCGCCAGTACCCGCCCGATCTGATGATCAATGTTATTCACCGCCGCATAGTATTGCGCCAGCCGGGCATGCTGCTCCGATTCCTGATGCGGCACACCATCGCCTGGATAGGCTATCTGGCCATGACATGCTGCGAAAGGCGGAACCTTAAAATAATTTAACGGTTGCTTGTTGTAATAGTCCACATAGTGCTTGGGGGCTTGAATATGGGGCGAATGTGTATCGGTATAACTGACGAACAGAAAAAACGGCTCGTCCCGTTTGCCGCCGGTGCGGCCCTGTTTAAGAAATTCAATGGCTCGATCCGTCAGAAGCTCGGATTGATTGCCGAATTCGTGCAGAAGTTTACCCTGGTTTGAGAAATTCTGATGTCCAAAATGGGGGTATTGCCACACCCAGTAACTGAACCAGTAGTCAAAACCGGGCTTGGGAAACCTTGTGGCTCCGCAATGCCATTTGCCCACCAGACCTGTGCGATATCCAGCCGCTTTCAGGGGTTGGGAAATCAGCGTCTGACCCTTGAGGCAGTTGTCGGTGATGTGGGACGGCTCATACAGCCAATCCTGAATGCCATGCTGCGACGGCATGCGTCCGGTGAAAAAAGAAGCTCTGGCGGGGGAGCATACCGGGCAGGTCGTAAACGCCTGCGTCATTTTGGTACCATTTTCGGCCAGCCACTTCATATTCGGTGTTCGCACATCGGGATTTCCGTAGGGCTGCTGTGCCCATTGCGCATGGTCATCCGTGAGAAATACCAGAATATTCGGTCGGCGTGATTTGCCCACATGAGGAACCGCATTGGCGGCAAGAGCCGCAGTGGCGCCGGCCTGAAGAAAGGTACGTCTTTTCATCCGTTATACTCCAAAAAAGAGGACAAGCGGGCTGTGTGCCAAACGGCGGCACAGCCCGCTTGTTAAACCCAGTATGCAAGGCCCTTTACGCTCGTTTGCGTCGCAAACCCAGCAACGCCATGGATCCGATTGCCAGCAAGGCCAATGTGGGCGCTTCGGGCACAGCTGCCGGAGCTGCCGTAAGGGTCAGGCCACTGAACGCCGCCAACGCGCCTGAGCCTGAATAATAATTTCCAAGTTCGATGGCCAACGGTCCCGAAACGGATGCACCGGTGGTGGCAGTAAATACTACCTGATTATAGCTCTGATACGCGGGACGATAACCGCCTGAACCTGAGGTTTGTGTGCCTTTCACATTGAAGCCGGCTAATGCCGTCCCGGCATTAAAGGTCGTGCCGCTTACAGATGCACCATAGGAGAGGTCAAGGTTATCGCCCTGCCACCAGCCCTTCGAGACATATATTGTCCCGATATTCGCCGTAAGGGTATATGTGGTATTGGGTTGCACATCCGTGGTGAGAATTTGGTGGGAGGAAAAGTAATAGCCCTGAAGATAGGTTCCAGCCGGGATGTTTCCCTGGCTGGGGTCTACGGCCACATAACCTCCGCCAGACCAGCCCGGGACGAAACCCGATGTACTGGATGTTCCATCGGAATAGCTGACCGGAGAAGTGAAGGTGGTGGTTCCGACACCACTCGATTTGCCTGCTGAAAGCGTGCCGGTGACCGAAGACCCGGCAGATTCCAGAACCAGATTAAAATCAGGATTCACAATTGGAATATTGGTTCCAAATGCCGCGCCGGCGGAGGCGATTGTTGCCATCGCAGCCATTGCGCTAATTGTTGTCATACGGGGGGTGGTTTCCATAACTCTTTCTCCTTGTATGGAATGTTTTAAATGCTCTGGCTGTTCCAGACAATTGGAACTGCAAAATAACCAGATACCAGATGAATTCAGGATTCGGTCAGTGCCATTCTGGCCTGACCAGTTATGTTGATATATTTTCAATCAGTGCGTGTTAGTTCTGCATGTTCCTCCTTTTTGTATCGCTGGTTGCGGGTAAAGTGGTGGCGTAACTGCGTTAAGCCACCACTTTATGACACTTTTGATCTCTCATTACCAGGTGCCCTGGTTGTAGCTTTCCGGCAAATTCGGATTGATAATATTGAGTATCCGCAGGCCGACACTGCCAAATGTACCGGCGCTCCCCGGAGCGGCACCCGAAATATTGTTGTTAATGGGGATAGTGGTGGCGTGGCCATCGAAGAACACAGCATTGGCATAACCGCTGTTGGGGCCGTTCTGCATATGCCGATAACGCAGGCCCTGGCCGCTCTTCCACAGTGGAGCATCCTCGTTGGCGGTTTGTCCGCCAACCAACCCGTTGGCCGGCACGAGATAATTGGGATAGTTCATGTATTGGTGTGCCGGGCCGGTATACCACTTATTGGAATTCTGCTGCCAGTCGAATGTCCAACCGGAATAACCTCTAAGAGATACCTGATTGGCGTCGCCAATGGCAAGGGCCTGCCCAGGATCGGTAATCTGTGAGATTTTGAAGGTGTATGTCTTGTTGGACCAAGTCGTAAAATTCGTAAAGAAATTCGGATTCGCGGAATATGACATATTGGCGCTATCCAATGGTGGAACAATCAACTCCGCCGGGCAATCAAACAAGGCGTTATACGCCGCAGCCATTCCTGGATCTTTCAGACCATACTGGTTGCCATTGCTGTAGGTAAGCCCCCAACTTGGTGTTGGACGGATGCCTTGCTTAAAGGAAAAAAGCAGTGCATCCCAACTGCATTGGCCCCATTGCTGCGGCCACTTGGTCTCCGTGGAGGTGCCGAAAGGAATGGCACCTTCCCAAGATTGCGCATATTCATCGGTCAATTGCCCGAGAGACCGCAAATTAGACAAGCATGCGATGCTTAACGATTCCTGCTTGGCTTTGGCCAATGCCGGCAGCAGCAGGGCAATCAACAGGGCAATAATCGATATGACAACCAGAAGTTCAATGAGCGTGAAGCCGCGCTTCACCCTGATACATCGTCCAAGCCGAACTTTGTTCATTTGGATTGTGGAAGCGGTATACATGGCAGCAACTCCTTAGTAAAAAACCATCTATCTCGATAGGCCTGATCATCGGATCAGATTCACAACTTCAATATCGTTACCATTGCTTGAAAAAGATGTCGCAACGCCTGCAAGACCATTTCGAGCGGCAACCGCTATCAAAGCAATGCCATTTGAAATCTCTGACAATCAGTATAAACCGGTAAAAACAAAATGGTAGGCCATATTTTGAAAAAAAACTTCTGATTTTGTA
>JAJZCT010000324.1 GCA_021828925.1 Planctomycetota bacterium | reverse complement strand
CCCCCGGTGCGATCGGGGTGGTGCGTGCCGGTTACAGTGCGGAATTTTTCCGCGACCGCATTTCGCATCGAACCGTGGCGCTGCCTGCATCAGTTGGCTATGCAGACTTGAACGATGATGGGATTTCCATGCCGCACTGCAATTGTAAGAATGATAAAAGTGAAATAGCAAAAGGTACGGCACATTGCATTACGATAGCGTAACGACGATTATCAGAAATCTAAATTACGGGAATTGCATAGAGAATCACAATGAGCCAGGACAGCGAAAAAACAAACTTCAATACTGCCGGATGGGAATCCGGATGGCAAGGCCATGAACTAGGAGCCTGTCCGAGTAATGGCCGGGTTGCGACGGCGTGATTTTTGGCTCCCATCAAGTAGCGGCGACGATGGCGTACCTGACACGGATGGTACTCCGAGGAGCCGCGCCGCAGAGGGGGCCAAAAAGAACGCCGCCCCGCGGGGTGGGCCTGAAATGCCCCGTCTGCTTTGTTGTCGGATCTCGCAGACTCATTATTCAGAGTCGGCTCGATCCTCCGCCGCGCATACGGGACATTTCAGACCCATCGCAATCCCGGCCATTACTCGGACAGGCTCCCGAAGCGCCAAACACGATCATATCATAACAATTGTTTCGCCGTTTGCAGCAACTGCGGTGCGGCGGCAGCCTAACCAAGTGGACCAGCGGGTTTGCCGCACGGCCTCGCTGCGAATTCTAATTTCTTGCTGTGAGAGAGCACCGGGCAAGTATTTTATATACAACGGGATTGAACCGCGGATTGCGGATTGCGCGGCTTACGCGGATAAACACCGGGCTTCCATGCTCCGAGACCTCCATACGCATTGCGCACAGCGGTGTTTGATAACTGTCATGGCAATCAGACTACTTTTTCTCCGCCGCCACTACCGCAACGATCCCGCCCCCCTGCCCTATTGGGGCTTGAGGGTAGAAAGTAGGCCGCAGGAGGAGGTGTTTCGTTGCGGCGACAACTGCTCTTATGTTCCCAGCCTTATTTGCTCCACTGCTCACCTGCTCGAAATTCCCCTGCTCTAATCGGCCGCAGGAGGAGGTGTTTCGTTGTGGCGACAGCTGCTATCATACTCCCAGCCTTATTTGCTCCACTGTTCACCTGCTCAAAATTCCCCTGCTCTAATCGGCCGCAGGAGGAGGTGTTTCGTTGCGGCGACAACTGCTCTTATGTTCCCAGCCTTATTTGCTCCACTGCTCACCTGCTCAAAATTCCCCTGCTCTATCGGGCTGCAGCCCGATTCCTCCTCGTATCCGCGTTATCCGCGGTTCCCTCTCGTTGTGTTCGTATGGAAAATAATCACCCCATGGTCTATCACAGCAAGAAATTGGGGTATGCAGCAAGGTCGTATAGCAGGGGGCGGCTTAGTTTGACCGGGTCCCCGAACGGAAATCTTGGCTTGGCCGAGCACCAGAGGCTGGGAATACAAATATTCATTACCCCGTGGTAAATCTGTGTTAATCTGTGGATCAGAATCGCTGCTCGTCGTTCGCTGATTCAAGCCCTTCTCCAACGGCGAGATTCCAGGTTCCAGGTTTTATTCAGTCCTGACCAAGGCAGTCGTGGACGGTTACATATTGGCAATCATTGACGCCGCCATTGACGGGCTGGCAATGCCGGGGGATTGGGTTTGGCGGGCGGGCGGCGGCTGCGTTGGGGGAACAGGCGGGTGTTATTGTCCGGAAAATTCCGGCGGTGGCCTTATACTATAGAGCGGGTGTGATAAGCCCGCGGGAGGATATGCGAATCATGATTAAGGCCGCCGAAGAATTTGATTCCCCGTCTGAGCTTGAAACCGGCACAGCGCGGGACCATTTCACAGCGCTGGTGCGGACGCATATCAATTGGGTCTATGCCATGGCGCGGCGTCAGCTCGGCGATGCCACTTTGGCGCAGGATGCCGCGCAGGCGGTGTTTCTGGCGTTGTGGCGACATCGTCGGCGGCTTGCAGCGGGTGGTAGTACCGCAGGCTGGCTGGCACGGGCCACGTGGCGAGCATGCAACGATTTAAGAAAATCGGAGAACCGGCGAAAAACGCGCGAACACAAAGCCGCGGCCCGGCGCGCGGAAAATGCCAATCTGACATGCGAAAGTACCGTGGATGGCGAGCGGTTCGCGGCGCTGGATGCGGCTATGCAGCGGTTGAAAGTGTCCGACCGGACCGTGTTGGCAGCGCGATTTTTCCAATCATTAAGCGTGCCGGAAGTCGCGGAGCAACTGGGGATCTCGCAAGCCGCTGCCGAAAAGCGTATCAGCCGGGCCATTGACCGGCTGCGGAAAGTACTGCTCAGGCAGCGGACTGATAATGCGACACACCATAGCGCCGTAGCGGCGTTGCTGGCTGCCGGCGCGCCGGAGGCGCCGGGACATGTCGTGCGGCAGGTGTTGCAATGCGTTGGCCCCAATATGGCTCCAGCGCACATTGCGGCGATGGCGCGAAGGTTATCGCCGAATATGATCCGTACTCCCATCGCAGGCGGCGCCGCTGCGGTCGTGCTGGCGGCTGCAATCGCGGCAACACCGGCATTTCTGCAGCGTCATCACTCCGCCAAACTGATCATCAGCCGGGCGACAACCTATATCACTAGCCCGTTGGATAAGGACGGCCTGCCGGATTACAAGCTGGCGCTGAAACAATATCTGATGAAAGGGGTCACACCGAAAAACAACGCAGCGGTGCCGATGATTGAAATTGCGATGCAGGGGTTTAATGACGCCAATGTCGACCGATTTTATTCTCGAAAAATGGGCACCTACCAACTTAAACTGCTGGGCGTAACGCCGCCAAGAAATAAAATTCCGCGGATCGACATGATCGACCAGTTTTTCAAGGAACATCCCGCGCAAGGTTATAAACTTCCCAGCAGCAAGGTAATGGGTCTGGGAGGGCTGGCGTACTTGGAGTGGGAACGGCTTGAAGAGGGATATGCCTTGGATTTTCCATGGCGACGTTCGCATTGTTTTCTGCTTTGGGCGGCGATGGCTCGGAACAAAGCGGTGACTGAAATGATGCGAAAAGCGTCTTTTCTACCACGGTTCTATCTTCCGATCGTCTGGAATCCCAAGCGGTTCAAGCCGCCGCTAGCTTGGTTTGTCCCGTCGTGGAATGTAATGCCTGATGCGGGTTTATGCCTGGCTTATCGCGCTACGCTGGAACTGGGGCGGCACCATCCGGAAGAATGCTGGAATGACGCCGTTGCGGTATATCGTCTGGCCATGTTGGCCCGCCAGGAGACGGATTTGGCCGGATCCGAAATTGCGGATTTGGTGCTATTGAGATTCTTATATCTTGACCGCGCGCTGCTCGGGCAACTTCGGGGTAATCCCAAACAGCTTGCGCGGGTTTGGAACATGATACGCGTCATTCCCTTCCCACCGGCGTTAGGGCACCGATACATTCACGTTTGCCGTTTGGGCACGCTGAAACTGTTGCTTTCGTGCTACCAGCGCCGGCAAGTTCCGCCAATGCAGCCATTGGTTCAAACGCTTTCCAAGCGAATAACGCCCGGTGACATCGCGCGGCACCCGCCGACGGAAATCAATTGGAATTGGCAATTTTCACATATCAACGCGACCTTCGATCAAATGCAGGCAATGGCTCCAGCGGCGGCGTATTCTACGGCAGGCAAGCGGCGGCGTGCGCTGGAAGGTCGTTGGAGCAGGGCAGGAACCTATATCGGCGTGCTGGCGGGGCGGATTCCGGGTACGGTCGGGGATATTCCCAGGTCGTTGGACCGACTTCTCGCGAAGAACCTTCCATTGAACGAACGCTACCACAACATGGTGCTCTTGGCCAGCGGTGCAATTGCCGGCTTCTCCGACTATCAGACATTACGATCACTGATGTTGGTCAAAATCGCGTATGCGCTTGAGATGTACCGCAACGCGCACGGTCATTATCCCGACACGGTCGCGGCCCTGTCGCCCGCTTTTTTCAAGCGCCCGCCGGTGGACCCGGTCACTGGAAAGCCTCCCGTCTATATCAGGACCAGCGCCGGGTACGAACTGGCTCAATCCGAAGAGCACCTGCATTCGCGGTGGGCACCGCGCGTCCCCCTTTTTGGCCTGACCCGCATCATCATGCCCCCGCCCGCACGCCGATAT
>JAJZCT010000323.1 GCA_021828925.1 Planctomycetota bacterium | reverse complement strand
TAACGGACGGCGGCTGAATATAAGCACCAGGATTACCGTTGGCGGCGTCCTTGGCGGCAATTAATTGCTCGGAGTTCAGTGGCGCACTGATTGCAACCGGAAAATGAGACTTGGCGTGATAACGTCCCGCTTCCGCAAGAAGCATGGAGGCTTTGGATGATGCCGCCTGAGCCTCCACATCCGCGTGATGCGATGGCGACGCACCGCAACCGGTTAATGCAGCGCTGGCCGCGAATGCAGCGGCCAGACCAATCGCCCGCACGGCATTGCTCCACCGGCCAATGCCAGTCAATGCATTTGCTTGAGCCTTGGAAACCTTAAGAACGGGGCGTTGTGTTATAGAAATCACGTCAACTCCTGCCATAGCTCAACTGCCACCCTGTCGAAAATCAACCGTTTTTGTACCACCACAACGCCGTGGCGTCAACTTAAAACGGAAAATTAATGCCGCTTGGGTACAGGCCATTTCACGCGCTGGGCAAACGACCGCGGGTTTTCATCCCGATGGCCATCGGGGCTGACCGGAAAACAACATGATCCGCGCAGCGGCGACGGCAACCGGGATGGAAAGGCCTGGAGCTTGCGTTTTAGCGGAACCGATAGGTTCGGGGAATTTCCATAAACTCGCATTTTTTCAGGTTTGTGGGTTTTTGGGCAGACAAACGGGCGGATGGATGAACATCAGTAAGTGCAAAAGCCGCTTGTGTGCTTTATCGCCGGTCATTTCCATGGGAGATTCAAGGTTATGTCCGTTTCAGTCCGGCGGCGTGTAAAAGCGATAACCGACACCGGTTTCAGTATGAATGTATTTGGGCTGGGACTGGTCAGGCTCAATTTTTTTGCGAAGTTGATTCATGTACACGCGCACATAATGCGTTTCAAAGCCGTAGCCGGCCCCCCATGTTTCCTTGAGGAGTTGCTTGTGGGTCATAACCTTACCGGCGTTCCGCAGCAGTACCAGCAGCAGACGATACTCGTGCGGCGTTAGATGCACCACATTGCCGACCACGGTAACTTCGCGCGAATCCAGATTCATGCTGATATCGCCCACTGTCAATACGCCACGATCCGGCTGGTGGGTACTTGCCGCCCGGCGCAAAGCAACACGCAGACGCGCCAGCAGCTCACCCACGCCGAAGGGTTTGGTGAGATAATCGTCCGCCCCCGCATCCAGTGCATCAATTTTCCCGCGTTCCTGTCCACGCGCGGAAACAATTATGATCGGCAGGTGCGAAAGTTGCCGAATATCTTTGATTAATGTCAAACCATCGCGGTCCGGCAGGCCCAGATCGAGAATAATCGCATCAGGCGAATTCTGGCCGAACAGCCGCATACCCTCCGCCGCCGTGGCGGCTTCGAGTATACGGTAATTCTGGCCTTCCAATGCGATATGCAAAAACCGCCGAATCGGCGGATCATCTTCAATAACCAGAATCAACGCACCTGCTGCCACCATAAACGCCATCACACCGTCCCAACGCGGATTCGTCAACCTTCAGATGCGGGCAGTGTTACCTGAAATTCGGCACCGCCGCCGTCGCGGTTGCGCGCGGTGATCGTTCCGTGGTGAAGTTGGACAATAGCGCGGCAAATGGCCAGACCAAGCCCGAGACCGGGTCGCAGCGGGGAGGCCGATCCGCGAAAAAACTTCTCAAATATTCTTTGCGTGTCATGCACGGGAAGGCCCGGACCGCGGTCCATCACGCGAATAAGCACGGAATCGGCGCGGGCGACGGCGTTGATTTCAATGGGCGTTGGAGCGTCAGCGTGTTCGAGCGCGTTTTCAATAAGATTCGAGAGAACTTGTTCAATAAGAACCGGGTCACCGGGAACAGACGGAAGCCCATCGGGGATAAGAACCTGAAATTCACGGTGCTGGGGATTATTTCGCCAACGCCCGACAGCCGAGATAATAACTTCGCGAACGTCCACGAGAACTTTTTGAACAACCGGATTTTCGGATTCCAAACGGGTCATTTCCAGGAGTTTGCCAATGAGTCCCTCCATGCGTTGTGATTCATGAGAAATGGTTGCCAGCAGTTCCTCCCGGGTATCGGCGGGCATGGACGCCCCGGCTTGAAGGATGCTGGTAGCCGAGCCGGTAATAGCAGCCAGCGGCGTGCGGAGATCATGGGAAACGGCGGATAAAAGAGTGTTACGCAGCATTTCAAGTTCGGTGCGTTCCCAGGCCCGGTGGGATTCCTCGGAAAGCATCATGCGCTCAAGCGCCACGGCAATTTGAGCGGTGAAGGCTTCAAGCGTGCGCCATTCATCCGGCTGGCTGAACTGGGCATTTTCAGTGGGCACGAGACACAAGGCACCGAGCGTGGATTTCACACCTTTCAAAGGCAGATAAACAGCTTTGGCGGAGGGCAAAGTGGAGGTGCCGGAACCGGCTTTTTCACCATGGCGGATAACCCAGTCCGCCACGCCGAGTTCCTTGTCATCCAGCGTCAATTCAGGTGAACCATGCACCAACGCGGGGTGGCCCGAAGCATCCGGCAGAATCACGCCGGCCGAGGAAGCGAAGAATTCCGCGATATGCCCGATGGAAACATGCAGCAGCGCGTTATGATCCGGGCAGAGAATTAAATCCCGGCTTAAGCGCAACAACGATTCGGTGCGCTGCTCGCGCGAGCGGGACAGCCGCTCCAAGGCCCGCAGCCGGGCTGTCAGCGTGCTGATATAGACGCCGGTACCGAGCATTGCGGCAAAGGTGAGAAGATACTGGGTGTCGGAAATGGCAAAGGAGTAATAGGGCTTTACCACGGTAAAATCGAATGCGGCGACACTGAGTACGGCGGTTAAAATGCCGGAGAAGCGGCTGTGGCGGGCGGATATCCAGATCACGCCGAGCAGATAAAACATGATGACGTTGATATCGGATAATCCGAGATAGTGATAAAGAAAAACGCCCAACGCCGTATTGAAGGCCACAACCGCCAGCGCCCAGGCGACTCCAAGGTGATCGGAGAATCTGGATTTGGGCGGAATTGAGACGGTTTGTTCCTCGGCGTCTTCCCGGATTAATTCGAGATGAATATCACCGCTGCGCAGAATCAGGCGGTCCACAAAAGATCTTCGCAACCAGCGCCGCCAGCCTTTTTCCGCCGGCTTTCCAACAATGATCCGAGCCACATGCCGTGATTTGGCATAAGCGATGATTTCCTGATCGGGGTGCAATCCTGAAAGCGTGACGGCTTCACCGCCGAGTTGCTCGGCCAAATTAAGTGTACGCGCCACACGCTGGCGATCAGCATCTGATATGCCCGGTGATTTTGCGGTTTCAACGTAGACGGCAATCCAGGGCGCTTTCCAGGCGGCGGCCATGCGCGCCGCCGTGCGTACCAAATTGGCGGAAAAAGGCCCGGGGCCAACGCAAACGAGAATGCGTTCCGACACCGCGGCGGCCTGGGGAACGGTCGAACCCTGCCGGAGGGTATCAATTTCCCGATTGATGCGATCGGCGGTGCGGCGCAGGGCCAGTTCGCGCAGGGCAAGCAAATTGCCGATACTGAAAAAATGCCGCAATGCGGTGACAGCACGATCAGGCGCGTAAATTTTTCCCTCCTGCAGCCGTTCGATGAGCTTTTCCGGCGGCAAGTCCACGAGCTGCACTTCATCAGCGCTTTGAAACACGGAATCGGGCAGTGTCTCCTGAACTTTTACGCCCGTAGCGCGTTGCACAATATCATTGACGGATTCAAGATGCTGCACATTCAGCGTTGTGTATACATCAATTCCGGCCGCGAGGAGTTCGGCAACATCCTGCCAGCGTTTGGCGTGCCGCATACCCGGAGCGTTGGTATGGGCGAGTTCATCAACCAAAATAAGTTCCGGAACCCTGCTCAAGGCGGCATCAAGGTCGAATTCCTTAAGTGTTGCTCCACGATATTCCACCATTTTGTAGGGGAGAATATCCAGTCCCAGAAGCAGTGATTCGGTCTCCGGCCGGATATGCGGCTCAGCGTATCCGACCAGTACGCGCACACCGTCTATGGCCCGCCGCTGGGCTTCCTCCAGCATGGCATAGGTTTTTCCCACACCCGCACAGGCCCCGAAAAAAATTTTCAGCTTACCGCGGCGCAGCGATTCTTCGTGTTTTGTAACTTGTCGCAGCAGTTCATCAGGATTGGGTCTCTGCGGTTGTTCCATCATATCCACCGATTCTGGCTCTTGCGATCAACATTTCCGGGAATTATAACCGGCACGCACGGCCAATGGCCGCCGATTTCCTCCCGCGCT
>JAJZCT010000322.1 GCA_021828925.1 Planctomycetota bacterium | reverse complement strand
CAGCACCAGCGTGTTGACGCGGCGTTGGAAGGGTTATCCGTCATAGCGTCGATTCCGTTTTTTGCGCCCGGCGCGGCCTCATTACATTTTAACCCGGCTCGAACCATTCAAGAGAATATCCGCCATGGCATTCAATTTCCAGCCGCATGGCAACTTCCAGAAAAATCGCCTTGAATCATACGACGTTATCGTTGGGAGCCCCGCAATGGGACCGCGTCTTCACTTGAGAAGGGGAAGATGACAACTGCCGGGCGGTCATCGCTCGCAGGATGGCGTCCAGCACCTGGTTTAATTGTTTGCCGATATCCTCGGCCAGAAATCGCAGCACGAGATAGCCATTTTCCTGTAATATCTGGTCTTTACGCCGATCCCGGCGATACGCATCAGGATCGTTCAAATGCTGCGGACCGTCAATTTCAATAACTATCCCCGCCTGTGGGCAAAGCAGGTCCACTTCCATTTGGCCCAGGGCATCAAATGCGAGAGGCAACTGGACATTGAGGCGAAAAAGTCCCGCCGTTTGTTCCAGGGACTCCAACCGACGAAAAATAAATGCCTCCGTCGCACTGCGGGCAAGTTTTTCTTGTTGTGCGCCCACCGGAAACGCTTTGGCGATGTGAACAAACAGGTTGCCCAGCGGTATATCCACGCCATCCCGGATGAGCCGTTGTACGCTGGCGGCATATTGCTTTTTCCATTGTGGATCAATCGGAAGGGGTACTTCCGGGGGCCAGCCTGGTACCGCGCTGCCGGGAAGTAATATGTTATATCCCACCGCCTCATAGCCGCGGCAACGCCGATCAAACATTTTCGCCAGCATGGGGTCATTGAGATCGGCGTAATCATATACGCGCACTTCGCGTTTGCCATCATGTAAACGGTGCAGACGGCCAACATACTGGGCGATGGTTCCGTGCCAGGAGATGGGTAAGGTCAAAAACAGTGTGTCCAATCTGGCGTCGTCAAAGCCTTCACCAATATACTTGCCCGTGGCCAATAGAAGTCGCGGCTCATTCTCGGCAAGAGAGGAAAGGGCGGAGGCAATATTTCCAATTTCCTTTTTCCCCAGGCCGCCGCGCAACACAAATACATTTGCGACGTGCGGGGAAAGTCGTGCCGCTAACTCTGTCAGATGGGCGTGGCGTTCGGTCAACAGTATGGGCGATCGACCCTGCCCCATGGCGTGTAACACATCCCGGCAAATCATGTCATTGCGACCCGAATCAGCCATAAGCTCGTTATACAACGTCTGAAACTGTTTGCGAAAATCCTCATCCGCCGGAGCGCTGGAACGGAATCCAGTGGGGCGCACCAATACGGTGTGTGCAAAGGGACGGTGTGTTGCCTGTTGCTTGGCATCAACGTGATGCCGAATCGGTCCGCATTGCATCAAAATGATGGGATGATGGCCATCCTTGCGCGTCAATGTTGCCGACAGTCCCAAGACAAATTTCGCTTTGGCGCGGCGTGTGACTTGTTCAAAGCTCTGTGCGGATAAGTGATGGCACTCATCGACAATGATATGGCCATAGTTCGCGACGCGATCATCCACAACGCCCTTCCGAACCAGACTCTGTATGACCGCAACATCCAGAAGGCCATTGGCTTTTTTATATCCGCCGCCAATTCTGCCGATGGATTTGACCGGAATATTCAGAAATGTCGACAAGCGGGCGACCCACTGCTCCATTAACTGCTTTCGATGGACCAGCACCAGCGTGTTGACGCGGCGTTGGGAAATCAGCCAGGCCGCGAGCACTGTTTTTCCAAAACTGGTGGTGGCGGATAACACGCCGGTATCATGGGCAAGCATAGCTTTCGCCGCCGTGTGTTGTTCGGGTCGCAAATTTCCCTGAAATGCGACGTCCAGGGCTATGCCCGCATGACGTTCATCGCGGATGGTCGTGTCAATTTTCAAATGTTGCAGCAACTGCTGGGCCGCTTCCCAACATCCGCGCGGAAGTGCGATATGTTTTGGATGATCTTCAGCACAGCCGATGACCCGTGGAATGGCGTATGTGGGTAATCGCATGGCCTGGGCCTTATAGAACTCGGGATTTTGAAAGGCCGCCAGCGCTACCAGCCGGTTTCGCAAGGCCGGGGGCAGCGTATCCCTGGCAATGTAAATATCATTCCCGAGGACCAGCTCAACACTTGTCGGCAGCGGGCCGGTAATAGGAGGCTCGCTTCGACGGCGCGACGGCGGCAAGGTCCATGGGGCTGGATCATCCTCTGTCGGTTCCGCCCAGGGAATTGCCATCACCCGACCATTGGATTGAGCGCGTTGCACAATCTCCTCAACACGCGAAGGAGCTATCTGTGTTACCTGGGATAAGAACGCCCACTGATCAGGATACGGAATCATACGGTCATCCAGAAATATACTATTCCCCTTTTCCCGGGCGTTTTTTTGCAGCGGCAGCGCAATAAGATTGCCGAATCCACCGCGCGGCAGCGTATCCTGGTTCGGAAAGAATCGATCATACGAGTCCAACCCTATCTCAGGCCGACGTTCCATGGTCTCTGTAAGAATGTAGGATCCCATCCGGCGGCCTAGGGCCGCAGGCAATGCCTGGGAAAAAAACAACCAGATATGGCCGCCATTGCCGGATCGCGATCGCTCCAGGTAGGCCGGCAGGTTTAGATGGTGACACGATTCAAGAACCGCTTTGACATCTTCCTGCCAACTGGCTTTGTCAAAATCCGCTGCCAGAAAAAAGCAGGTTTCGTCTTGCAGCATCGGGTAAACGCCCATCACAAATTCTTTGCCGTCGCCATTTGTTCCGGAAAGATGCCAGCGGACAACTTCATCCGTGACGGGCAAAAAACGGCTGTTGGCGCACTGCATGCACTTGATCTTCGGCTTTTCACAGATTCCACGAACCCATTCATTGCCGCACGCCGGTTGATACCCCGATTTGCCGGTTTTCCGGCTCTGGAATCGCTGCGGATAAACATCCGTGCGGCCGCGAAACAGTGAGCGAAATAAGGAAACTTTTAGTTCAGGTGGCGAATCACGGCTTACTGGCCCAATGGGCTTTTCAAAATCCAAACCTTGGCTTGAAAGAACTTGTAATTCCATAAAATTTCTCCTCTGCCGCCGCTCGAAACATTGTGCGCGGCATAAGCGTAGTTCACGGCTTTAATATTCGCAACGGCTGATTGCAACAGGCTCATCGCAATGGGTGATCGGTGGTCTAATCGGTGGTCTAATCGGTGGTCTGCAACGTCTTGGCAACGCACTCCAAATTACTTCCCTGAAAGCCGCCTCATCGTGCATCGCACGGCCGCCCGCTTTATCGGCGGTGTCGAATTCGATTGCAGAGCACTGAGAATGTTTAAAGTCTCAATGTATAAAGTATAATGATGGGCGTGTTCAGTATCGAATTACCACGGTAGGTCGATTGAGGCAGTAGAAGTGTTTGACTTACGAGCGTGAGATGAACCATAAGAAGAATCATGCGGTTGCGAGATTGGCAGATGTCGCAAGCAGAGCAGGCGTTTCACAGACCGCCGCCTCGTTCGCACTAAGCAGCGGGCCGCGCTCCAAAAAAGTCAGTCGGCGGACGCGGGAATTGGTAGTCTCAGCCGCGAAGGAGCTGAATTATCTGCCCAACCAGGTGGCACAGGCCCTCCGGCGCCAGCGCACCGGAACGGTGGGGATAATCTTTCCCGACTTTTATGCCGATTGGGCTCAACGGGTGATGGAGGGGTTGGATCGTGCCCTCGATCCACATGGGATTGTACCATTGATTGCCAGAGATTCTTGGAATCCCCAGCGGCAGCGCCAGGAAATTCTGTCGCTGGTGGGAAGGCAGGTGGACGGACTTATCCTCGCTGCTCCGATGGCTGAAAATATGTCACTGTTAAGCGATACTCAAGGAAAGGGCACCCCAATTCTATTCTTTGGCGAGACTCCCACTGGGAGAAACACCTTCAGCTACGTTGTGTGGAATGAGGGAAAGGCCGTGGAACTTGCTACGCGATACCTGTTTGAGAGCGGGCGGCGACGTGTTTGGTTCGTAAATCCTGGCTCCGTGGCGACGGAGCATTTGGCGCAGAGCCGCGCTCGAGTCTCAGCCTTTGAGCGGACGGCGAAGAAAATAAGGCAGTCTTCTGAATTTAACTCACTTGTGATCCATTTTTCCTCGGGGTCGGCAGTTGGTGAAAATATTGCGGATATGCTGGCGGGAGGGACACACCCGAAACCGGATGCGATTTTAGCCTGCAACGACTTGCTTGGAAGACAGATCATGGAATCGCATCCGGTTTCGGGT
>JAJZCT010000321.1 GCA_021828925.1 Planctomycetota bacterium | reverse complement strand
CGGTGAAAAGGCCATGACGGCCATTGCGTTGGTGCTGGCCGTGTTTAAAAGCAAGCCATCACCGTTTTGCGTACTCGATGAAGTGGATGCCCCGCTGGATGAAGCTAATACCGGGAGATTTGCGGCGATTATCCAGGAATTCCTGACCCACAGTCAATTCATCGTCATTACGCACAACAAGCGGATGATGGCCATTGCCAATTTGCTGTATGGAATAACCATGCAGGAACAGGGCGTGAGCAAACGTGTGGCTGTTCGGTTTGATGGAAAGCCTCAGGCCGACCGCCCCGCCGCGGAACCCGTAGGCGCCTCGGAAGCCGCGTGAAACGGAAGGTGGACATGGTAGAAACATCCGACGACCCGCACGCCTGCCCGAATTATCCCAAACCGATTATCGGCCTCGTTGGGGGCATCGGCGCGGGCAAGAGCTTGGTGGCGCATGAACTGCAAAAATTGGGATGCGTGGTTATTGATAGCGACCGCTTGGCGCATCAGGCCATAGATGAACCCGCCATACAATCAGAATTGACTAAATGGCATGGCCGGCAAATTATCTCTAAGGCCGGTAAAATTGACCGTCGAAAACTAGGTGCCCTTGTTTTCCGCAATTCTGAAGATATTCACCGACTGAACTCGCTGGTACACCCCCGCGTGGAACAACTGCGACAGAAAATTATGGAGTCTGTGCGCAATAGTCCTGTCGTGCTTGCGGTCGTGCTGGATTCACCCTTGTTACTGGAAAGTGGATTATACAGGCAGTGTGATGCTATAATATTTTTGGATGCTCCAGTGGGGATTCGGCGGAAACGTGTGATGGAGACCCGAGGGTGGGATGCCGCCGAACTGGCCAGACGAGAAAATTTTCAGGCACCACTGGACAAGAAGAGAGAAATAGCGGATCATATTCTTTCCAACGACGGGGAACCGGCGTTGCTCGGTAATCAAGTCCGCGAAGTTCTAACCACGGTTTTAGCGAGATTTGGGCGGATTTGTAATGGATAGTGTTCGTTAGCAGCACCTTATTGGGATTAAGTTTATTGCTCAGCAGTGCAGCAAGGATGGAGAAAAAGAGCGGCCATTCCTTTAGTTTTCATGGAAGATGACCGATAAGATAATTAAAGGTACAGCACCCGGTTTGGGGTATTCCCTCAGCACGAACCTGAACACCCCTACGTAACTTGGGATAAAACGGTGTCAGCCGGACCGTTAAACGTAATTTCGGCTTTATCGTAACGACTCAGTGCGGCATGTCGCGTCAAGGATTAATGGTCACTCAAACCTCACCCCTGATCGGCGTAATAGCCCGCAGACTACATCATAAACAATTTACAAAGGAGAATCATTATGGCAAGAACCACCAAGAGTAAGAAGGCCGCCGCTGCGGCCGCAGCCGTCGCTGTGGAAGAAGAACCGAAGCAAAAACCCGAAGTTGCTGAAGCTCAAAGCCCCCTGCTGGACAATCTACCAGCGGAATCTAACGCGGAGATCCCCGCGGAAATTGGCGAGTCGCCCAGCCAGAATGGTCAAGCCCCCAAGGAGAACGGCGAAGTCGTCGCTGTGACCGAACCCGCCAAGCCGGAGGGGGATGTTAATGGAAATCAACAACCCGCACCCTCGGTGGATGGCGCCACGATGATCGGCTGCGGCCGTGGTGGGTATGGGCGGCGGGATCAGTGACGATGACGATGACGTTTACGATGATGAGACGCATCAGAAGTATGAACAGGTCAAACGCAGCGAACTGCATCTTATTGACCTGCAGAAAATGACGGTCAACGATCTGCACGAAATTTGCAAAAAAGAGGGAATTGACGAATACATCGGCCTGAAGAAACAGGAACTGGTTTTTAAGGTTCTTAAAAAGCGCATTACAGATAACGGCCTGATGGTCGGCGAAGGCGTGTTGGAAATTCTCCCTGACGGCTTTGGCTTCCTGCGCTCCCCGGAATATAACTACATTCCCTGCCCCGATGATATTTATGTTTCCCCTTCCCAGATTCGCCGCTTTGGCCTGCGGACGGGCAACATTATCACCGGCCAGATTCGCCCGCCGAAAGAATCAGAGCGCTACTTCGCCCTTTTACGTGTGGAAGCGATTAATTTTGAAGATCCCAACATGCTCACCGAAAAGGTGAACTTTGAAGATCTTACCCCGCTGCACCCCAACAAGCGCTTCTTCCTGGAGACCACGCCGGAAGAAATCAATATGCGTATTGTGGATATTGTTACCCCCATCGGCAAAGGCCAGCGCATGCTGATCGTGGCACCCCCGCGCACCGGAAAAACCGTGCTGCTTCAGAAAATTGCCAACGCCATTTCCACCAATCATCCGGAAGTGTATCTGATTATTCTGCTCATCGACGAGCGCCCGGAAGAAGTGACCGAAATGCAGCGCGCCACCAAGGCCGAAGTGGTCAGCTCCACGTTTGATGAACCGGCCAGCCGGCATGTCAGCGTGGCTGAAATGGTCATTGAAAAAGCCAAGCGCCTTGTGGAATACGGGCGGGACGTGGTGATTCTCCTGGATTCCATTACCCGTCTGGCACGGGCTTACAATACGGAAGTCCCCCACTCCGGAAAAATTCTCACCGGCGGTGTGGATGCCAACGCCTTGCAGAAGCCCAAGCGCTTCTTCGGTGCGGCCCGCAACATCGAAGAAGGCGGCTCACTGACCATCATTGGAACCGCTCTGGTGGAAACCGGCTCCAAGATGGACGAAGTTATTTTTGAAGAATTCAAAGGAACCGGCAACAGCGAACTGCATCTGGACCGCCGCCTGGTGGAACGTCGCACCTATCCCGCTATTAACATCGCAGCCAGCGGAACCCGTAAGGAAGAACTGCTGCTGGACAAGCGCGAGTTGGAATTGGTTTACCGCCTGCGGAAAGTCCTGGCCGACATGAACGCCATCGAAGCCGTGGAACTTCTGAAGAACCGCCTGGAAAAGAAGAAAACCAACGGCGAATTCCTCCTGACGATGAATCTGGATTAAGCGCGAAGCAGTTGGTGCCGTGCGAGCCGGATCGGACCGCATTTATTTTCCGCAACCGCGTTTCGCGTCAAGCCATGGCGCTGGCGCGTCAAGAGCGGTTGAGGGAAATAGCATAATCAGTGTAAATAGACCGCATCATCGGGTTTTATTGCGGGAATTTTGGCCGCTTTGGCTTTTACTTCGTCGGGATACAATGCGAACGACGGGGCGATTTCAATGGTGCAGTCCGGCGTGCCGTCGGGCTTGTGCGGTATTTTTATACCGGCCGCCTCCAGCCAGCGGCTGTTGCGCAGGGTGGTAATCTGCCTCGATGATTCAATGGAATCCACACCTTGGGCATTTTTTATCGGCGCAAATTCATCGATCCGATCCGTCTCATAGACAATACTGCTGGATGCCAGGGGCAAGGCATCAAATACAAATGTCTCCATCTTCACCGCATTGGGCTTTTCGGGCTTGATTGTTTTACATGTGGACATATCAACACATGACACTTTTTTCTCGGCACGGTGATAGGGCAAGGCAAAGCCGCGGGCATTGAGGCGCTGTACAAAATCGCACCGGATGGCATGAAGGGCAATGCTGCCGGCCCGGAAGCGTAATTGGCCGTCCTCGGTGCGTTGTTCCGCTAATGCCGACGGCAGATCAGAATATTCAATGACGGTCATTTTCCCGTCCACCAGGCAGATATTACCGAGCTTTTCCGTGCTGGAGACTTTGGGCAGAATTTTGCTGGACATATCCGCGTTTTCTATTTCATGCAGCCCGAGGAACAGCGGATCCACGCATCGCACAATTGGATTATCCACCTGAAAATAGCTGATCTGCGTAATACCCCGTTTTTTCATATCCGCCAAGGCACCGCTTTTATACAATGCCAGCAAGGATCCGCCATGGCCATTGGGTGATAGCGCCAGCGTGCCGGGTGTTTCCAATAGCACCTTTCCCTCCAGACTCACGGCCGGCAGCATATCCTGTGAGAAAAACATGACCTGCGATTCAGGCAGCCCGAAATAGTTGTGCTTGCTCCAGAAGTCCACGGTGGCCTGATGATTGGCGGTACTGGTCATGAGATAAAAGGGTATGGTGCAGCCGAAGCGCAGTTCCATGGCCTGAAGGTATTCGGCAAAGCATTGAAACAGCGGTTTGTTTTTGACGGGCGTAGCCGGAAATGTGCCCTTGGGGCCGTCCCATCCCAGGCGCGACCCCTGCCCGCCGGCAACGACAAACGCGGCCACCCGATTATTTTTTAACAGGTATTCACCCATGGCCTGGCGGATCCTTGC
>JAJZCT010000320.1 GCA_021828925.1 Planctomycetota bacterium | reverse complement strand
TAGCGGAATAGAGGATTTGCTATCCCAATTTGGGTTAGAACTTGAACTGGAACTGGATCTGGCCGATCCAATCATTAGAACCAGCAGTGGTCCCAAGGTTCGAGTTAGTGTACTGGGCATCCTGCACATAAGTGACCGCGGCTTGAATTTTGGCATTTTCGCCAAAGATATAGTAATTCACGCCACCGGTGGCTTCGTACTGATGCTGGCTGGTGCGGTTGTACATAAGCTCACCATATCGCCCGGCGATTTCCCATTTGTGCGGAACCAGAAAATAGCCCGCTTCAACGTAATAACCGGTTTCAAACAACGAGCTGTGCCCGGTGCCGATCAGGCTTGTTCCGGGAGCACCATCAATGTTCTGGGCATACAAGGCGCTATTGAACGCGAACCCGCGGTATTTGGCATGCGCATCAACCGTGAAGCGCGTCAAATTGCCGTTTAAGGTACCGATGCCCGCGGGAGCAGTCGTGCTGCCCGGGGTAAAGGAAGCAAACGGATTCTGCGATTCATAACCGGCGGCTGCGCCGATCAACCACGCCAGATGCTTATGCCACTCAATATCCGGCGAATCGTTGAAATCGGAAATTCTGCCCGCTCCCGCAAAGTTGATACGGCCATAGACCGCCGGGCGATTTCCAAAGTGTCCACCCGGACCAACGTTGCCGTTGTCCTGTGAGGTCGAGCCATTGTTCAACTGAATCTCGTAGTTGAATGTATGGGGGACAAGCTGTCCTTCCAGATCAACCGCATCAGAACGGACCGGATCAAACGGAGCTTCCGCAACCGCGAAATCAGGGAATTCCGTTCCGGAGGAGAAATATTCCACATGAGTAAAGGGCACCAGCATGGACCCTGCCCGCAAGATAACCGCCGGGCTGAATTTATAGCCGGCCCAGGTATCAAGAATGGCAAAAGCGTTGTTGTTGCCGACTGTTGCGCCGGAGATTCCTGTTTGGAAATCACCGGAAATGCAATAGATAAAATTCTTGAACACATTGCCGGACAGTATCAGGCGTGCCCGGCGAAAATTAAATCCGCTGGTATTGTAATTGGTATTGGGGGCATGCCCTTCCGCGCCGGCATAACTGTACCGGAACTGCAGATAACCATTGACGGTCAAGTTGAACGCTTTATTTGGGGTCCGGATAAAAAAGCCGTTGTCGTAGCCGGCCTGTAGCTGATTATCCATATACTGTGACTGGGATTTAGAATTGTTCAGAACTTCCTGAACAATGGACTTGACCTGCGCGGCGCTTTCCACGCTGTCGCTGGTTTTCTGTTCTTTGGCTTTCAGTGCCGCTACCTGGGCCTGAAGTGCCTGTAATTCCGCCTGCACCTGCGCCGGTGTCAGGGTGCTGGTCGCCGAAGCCGCTGCGGATGCCGCGGATGCAGTCCCCATGGCCGCTCCGGCCAGACTGGCTCCTGCCAACAGCGCGGCCACAAAGGCCCGCTTACCGAATTGCTGTGATACTCTGCCGATCCATGCTTCCATAACCGATCTCCTTAAAAAGAGCCTTAAAACAAGCGCGGCGGCGATGGGCGACTCCGCCGCGACACAACCACAAAGAGCCTGCATTATCCCCAAGATTGTTAGCAGTCCATGAAGACCGCGCTGAAAATTTGATAAACCATGGGACCGCAGGAAATATTTCCAATTCCCTAGCGCCGGCCATGCGCAACATTAATATTCGCGTTCGGCCGGACCGGCGGTAAATGATGAATTCGGTTTATCGCGCAAGAGTTGCCCGCAAAACCGCGCCACGTGTCATTAGCTCAATGCGGCAGCATTGAGTGACCCCGAAACGTGGCCGAAATGACCCCGCTACACCCTCCCCCGGGGAAAAAGGTGTCAGGTACCTTTTTAAAACAAAGGTACCTGACACCTTTGTTTTGGACCGCGCACCCTGCCATGGCGCTTCATTAGCTCAATGCGGCAGCGTTGAGTTGTCCGCGAAAATTGGTTGAATGACGCCTACGCCCCGGCCCGTCGCGGGGCGCGTACCGCCAAATTCCAACGATTTCCGTTGCCGCATTCCCCATCCAACCGCGATGCTGCCGCCTCGGGCTAAGGCGCTTTTGGCCGATTCAATGATGAAAATGTGTAAAGGCCGGCACGCCGATGAAGTGAAGTATGAGCCAGGCCAAGACCGCCCCAAAGGAAAGCAGTTCCACCATCGCCAGCACCCGGCCTAACACATTGGTCCACAATGCGATGAACTGGTCCTCGGGGTGCAGGTCCGCGTAGCGATTAAATCCGTAAATGCCCACCCCGCCGCTCAATGTCGCGAGACCTGCCAACACCAGGGCCACCCCATTGATGGCTGCCCCGCCGCCGGGGTTTCCCGGAGGAAATAAAAATAGCCCCGCGCCGGTGAGAAAACTCAAGCAGGATAGTCCGCCGGCGAGAAACGCGAAAAGTCGCCACGTTCTGGCGGGCCACTTGCCCGGAATTTCCTGGGTGGGAATTGTTTCAGACATGGCAGCCTCTCCGAGTTATGGCCGGACACGGTTCCCGGAAAGACGCTTGGGCACTTCAGGCGTAGCCACCGCCGCCTTTGGAACCATATTTTTTCTTACGTTCCGCCGCCACCTTGGCCTCGTAGCCGCTGCGGCGGTGTGCCTCCAACGGATCGGCCGGCAAATGACGCGATTTCCGCCACTCCCCAATCAGCGGGCGAACATCGGCGAAAAACGCCTCGCGTAAAATATTTTCGCTTTGCACCAGATCTTCGCGGGCTTGCGACACCGCCAGCGCCTTGCGATCCACCAGGCATGCTTTAATATAAAGCTGTTGAGCTATATCCACGGTTTGAATCATCGCTTCGATCTTAGGCTTGAGGTTGTGGCTCTGATCCACCATATAGGCAATCGGCGGCAATTCTCCGGTTCGGAAACGATGGTTCTCTATTTCATGGAATATCCGGAAAATCTGATAAGGGTCAATGGATCCCATGGTCAGATCGTCATCGGCATATTTGCGATCATTAAAATGAAAGCCGCCCAGCAGATTTTCATCCAGCAGCCACGCGACGATCTGTTCAATATTCGTCGATTGATAATGGTGGCCGGTATCCACCAATACCTTGGCCCGCGGGCCTGCGGCACGGGCGAAATGTGCCGCCATTCCCCAGTCCGCAATATCCGTGGCATAAAATGCCGGCTCAAAGGGTTTGTATTCCACCAGCATGGTCATGTCATGGGGCATCTGGCCGTGAATTTGCTTGAGCACCTCAGAAGCCCAATGTTTTCGCGCAATAATATCCGATTGCCCCGGATAATTGATTCCATCAGCAAACCAGAGGGAGAGATATTGACTTCCCACGGCTCGACCAATTTTCACCGAATCATGAAGATGCTCGGCAGCCGCCGCCCGGATGGATTCTGAGCGATTCGTAATACTGCCCCATTTGTATTCCTGATTTTGAAAGACGTTGGGATTGATGGATCCAATGGCCACCCCGTGCTGTTCCGCCAGTGCGGCCACTTCTCTGGGATCCTGATCTTTTTTAAAATCCCACAGCACATGCACCGCCACCGTCGGACATGAACCCGTTAACTTGTGCACATGCCCGGCATCGGCGAGTTTTTCATCAATATCACCGGCGGCGGCATCCTGAAAGAACTTTCCAAACCGCGTGCCGGTATCGGCAAAGCCCCACGATGGCAATTCAATTTTGAACGCGTCCAGCAGGGGATAAACAATATCAGAATTTTCTACCACTTTTATCACCACTTCCTGCACCGCCGCTAATCACGGTCGGAAACTTCCGTCCACCCGGAATAAATCCGCGGGAACACACGAACCGACATTCACTGCCCCGCGGTCGGTTGCGAGAACATCGTAGCCGCGGTCACTTTAATAACGTGCACCACCACCCCTGTATTGCTGACCACTTCACCCTTAACGCCGATATACGACCCCAACAATTTGGATATGTCGATTTTTGATGACGGTTCCAGATAAGCCACAACGCGGCCGGTTGTGGGGTCCATTAGCGCATATTTTTTCAGAACGGTGCTGGTCTTGAGAATTCCGTAAGCGATGTAAGGGGCTTTGGCTTCCGCTTTGGCAAGCTCCTTCTGCGACTGTTCCCACTGCTGCTGATAGGGGGCCAGCACGGCGTTCAGCGGCCGGTGCTTTTGCGACGCGGCGACAATTTCCTGAATAGCAATCTGCTTTTTCAGCAGTTTAATCCGCGCTTTGCTGCCATCAATAACGGAGTGCGGCAAATGCGGCTTTTTCATGAGATTCTCGAACCCCGTTAACAGGGGCTGTAAATGGCGTTAAGGGTG
>JAJZCT010000319.1 GCA_021828925.1 Planctomycetota bacterium | reverse complement strand
TTGTTGTCGGATCTCGCAGACTCATTATTAAGAGTCGGCTCGATCCTCCGTCGCGCATACGGGACATTTCAGACCCATCGCAATCCCGGCCATTACTTGGACAGGCTCCTAGCCCAATGCGGAAGCGTTGGGTTGGATCCGGAAATGCTATGCGATGCCACCGCTGCACTTCGCCGCGCGGCGCTTGGTGTCACGGAAGTATCAACGTAACCCTATGGAAAGGAATCCACAGATTCCACCGATTAACCCAGATGTTTCTCATTAGATCCAGGGGGGCGTTGAGCGGCCGGGATATGCCACAGCACGCCTCACCTTACCATGGCGAGTTAATGTTTCCCGGCACGTAGCGGGCCAGTACTTCTGTGCTCCAGGGCCGCAGATTCAGCGTTAGAGTTTTGCCGATTACGGCATAACCTGCTTTGTGTTTGATTAAAATCGGCCGCCCTTGGCCGTCGGCTGTTGGCGGATAAACCAGGCGCATTTGCCGCGGGTTCAAATAATTTAAGAGGTGATGTCCGCGGTCAGATTTAAAAATCGGCAAGCTGATTGTGTGTTCCGCGGCACTGCGGTTGATGATGACATAAACGATCTGCTTTCCCAAACTGCGATAGAAAGCAAAGATGTCGCGGCGCGGATAGGCCAATAGCTGACCATAAAAGCCGAGTTGCAGTGCCTTGAGTTGCCGCCGCATCGCGATGGCCTGACGATAAAATTCCAACACCCGTTCATGCACGCGCACATGCGGTGCGTCATAGGGTTCCAAGTCTTTCCAAACCATCGGCAGGCGATCCGCTGGGTCGCTGGCACCCCACATGCCTACTTCATCGCCGTACCAGATGCACGGGGCACCGACGAAACTCATTTGGAAGGCGGCGGTTTGCTCCAGGCGGCGGTAGACCGTCGGAGGCGGTTCACCAGTGTTGTAATGCGGATTGGTTTGCAGCCGATTGTTGGCACCAAAATTCAGCAGTGGGTTCATTATTCGGGACACGAAGCGGTCAGTGTCCTGGCTGTCGATAATATTCATCTGATCCAGATCCACTTGATAGGGATAATAGTCCAGCAACTGCATTAAACTGTTGCCGAAGCGTTTGGGGCCGATGCCGGGCAGATTTTCCCCGCGTTTGTCGGCAAAATAATTGGTGCAGATCGTGGCGAAGACATAGTTCATCACCGCGTCAAACTGATTGCCTTTATTAAGCCACGCCTGGGCCGGCGGCCAGACTTCTCCAATAATAACTGCCTTAGGATTGATCTTTTTGACCAGCTTTCGCCAGGCAATCCAGTACACATGCGGAACATCCGGGGCGGTATCCAGCCTGATGCCATCGACACCATCGGCGACATTACCATTCGGGGCCAGCCAGCGTTTCGTGGCGGCAAACATGTAATTGCGAACCTCTTTCGCTAAGCCATAGCGTTTGCTAAGCGCAAACATTGGCATGGACCCATCCACGCCATCCCAGGCCTTGTACTTCACGGGCGGTCCCCAACTGAGGATCTGAAACCAACTGGCATAGGGCGACTTGCGGCCATATTTCAGGACATTTTGAAATGGCCCGAAATTTTTTCCGCAATGACCGAACGGGATATCGATAATCACCTTGAAGCCTTGTTTGTGCGCTACTTTTATAAAATGTAAAAATACTTTATCCGATGCCGACCATTGCCACGTTGCGGGATTTAATGGATTTTCCCCGTGCAATTTTTCCAGAGATCCTTTAATCCCGAATCCGTCATCCACATGGATAAAACTGGAAGGATCATATTTATGGATACTTGGGGATTCAAACACCGGTGTGAGATACAAACTATTGACACCCAGGCGTCGCAAATAAGGCAGTTCATCCTGAATGCCTTGTATATCACCACCATAGAAGCGGTTATATACATAACTATAAAAGTTGCCATGCTCGCCGGCGGGGCGGTAGGGCTTGGTCCAGGGCCAGCGCCAGGGAATATGCGGGGAGGGATCGTTGGCTTTGTTTCCGTTGCGAAAGCGTTCGGGAAATATCTCGTACCAGACGGCCCGCTTGGCCCAGCCGGGCGTGACAACGGCCGACCGCATCGTTGTTGTGTAGGCGTGCCGTCGGGCAGCTTGTGCGGAAGCATATAAATATCCGTCCGCGACGTAACGTGTGGCGGTGCCATGGGTAAGTGTGAAGTAATAGTGGATTGAACGTGTTGGAACGGTAAGAATGGTCCCCCAGATGCAACTGCCCAGATGGGCTGATTCTTTCCGTAGCGAATAGACTTTTACGGCAGCGCCCGGCTGGAGAACATCCACAACGGCCTTAGATAGTGCCCCGGTTTGCGCCCTGAACTGGAGGCGCAGATAATGCCGTGAGACTACATCCATCTGATTCATGTTTTCAGGATTAAATGAAATGGCCGTCGGGCTGATGTGATCAGCCTGCGGTGCAGGCATCATTTGCCAAGGCGACGCGATGAGCACTTGTGAATTTGCGCCCCCCTGTCCATCGCTGATATTGAGCTTGGGGTTGGCTGCGGGATCGTTGACCCAATGGTTGCCATTGAGCACAAACTTGTAGGCATGAAGTCCCGGAGACAATAGTACGCTGGTGGCCCAAGGCCCGGCGCCCGTCCGTCGCATCGGATTGGCGGTGGGAGACCAGTTATTAAAATCTCCCGCCACATTTACGCGGCGCACGTGCCTGCCAGCGGGGGGGTGATACGTAAAAACATGCCGAAGTTTCGGGGGAATGGCCGCGAGCTTCTTTGGTGACGCCGAGGCGTTTGCCGCGCGGGCCGGCGCAGCGATGATCAATAACCCCACCAGTGCTGCGGCAAGCATGGCTGTTATTTTAGAGGCGGCACAAATACCGGGGCAAAGAGATCGAAAAGTCATAAGATAATTCCTGATAACGCCAAAATAAAAACTTATTGTGGGGCAATCCGCCGGAGCGTTGGGGCGGAAATGTATTATCGCGTACGCACAATACTGGTGGATTCACGCAGCACCAGATGCGTGGGCAGCACATCCGCGACACGATCCACTTTGCCGCGAATCCGACTCACAAGCCGTTCACACGCCGCTACACCCAATTCATACAGCGGCAAATGCACCGTGGTTAAGCTGGGGTTGGCATAGGCCAGATGTTGAATATCATCAAATCCCACCACCGAAATATCCTGGGGAACTTTGCGTCCGTGCTCCACAAGATAACGTATGGCGCCCAGCGCCATTTTATCATTACCGCACAATAACGCGGTAATGTCTTTATCGCGGTGAGTCAAAAGATTTGCCGCCGCCGCGCCGCCTTCGTCGGTAAAACAGCCGTCGGCCAGCCATGATTCTTTCACCTCAATGCCGGCATTGCGCAGTTCTGTGGTGTAAACCTCCAGCACATCGCGCGCTGTCGGGCTTTCAGGGGCGGCGTAAATCATGCCGATGTTCCGATGCCCGAGTTGCAGCAGGCAATTCATGGCCTGCTTGGCTCCCATGCGATAATCGCAGTGGACATAATCCAATACGCCGTCACCAAAGCGGTTATCTACCAGAATCATGGGATATTGCCGCAGGTCGGAAAGGAACGTGTGCTTTTCATTAAATCCCAGGCATAATACGCCGTCAACAAATCGCCGCTCATAGAGTTCTATATGTTTGCCTTCTTTGATGTATTGCGGTTTGGCTTGTTCAATGAGCAATTTATGGCCCAGCTTGCCGGCCCGGTCGGATATGCCGCTTAAAATTTCGCCAAAATAGGCATCGGCAAACGCATGACGCAACGGCGGCAGGATCACCGCGAGGACCTGTGTATATCGGCTGGAAAGACTTTGCGCCAGACGATTGGGCCGATAGCCCATGCTGTCAATCACCCGCTGCACGCGCACGTGCGTACCGCGGCTGATTCGCGGATTTTGATTAAGGACCATGGAAACCGTGGCTATCGAAACGCCTGCCTGCTTGGCAACATCACGAATGCTGATGCGGTCAGGCGGATTTTCTTCAGCCGGGAGAGTGTTAAAATTTACCTGAATGGGTTCCGCAGTGCTGGCCAAGGCGGTCCTGGCAATGTCGGGAGATTCACGCGTTTCGCCTTTTAATTTTTCAGCCATTGTGAATCCTTCACCTTCTTACACCCAGCCGATTTACTGAACGCCAAAGTTAACTGTTTAATCAGTTTAACAATCTATTAAATCATGTCAAGTTTAATTATTCCATTTAGTGAATTTTTTTTGAAGGTGTCGTGCGGCACTCGTGGCTTTCAGTTCGGTGGCGGTCAAAAAATAAGGCCAGGTACGGGCATGGGCCGAGAAATACCAATAATTCTGGACTTTGTTATTGACTTTTCGAT
>JAJZCT010000318.1 GCA_021828925.1 Planctomycetota bacterium | reverse complement strand
CTGTGGGATTAATTCAGGCATTTAAAAACTCCGGCTGTAACTGTCTGCGCTTGCGACTGTGGCATCGCGCGACGCCCATGGAGAAATCGCGATGGGGTAAGCTTGGAACGCTCAATGATCTGGCCTATACATTGCCGATGGCCCGGAAAATTAAGAAAGCCGGCTTTTATTTTATTTTAGACATGCACTTTTCGGATACATGGGCGGACCCAGGGCATCAGTTTACGCCCGCCGCCTGGCAGAAACTGTCGTTGTCCCAATTGCGACTGCGACTGCAGGCGTACTGCCGGCGCGTCATTGCGACACTGCGGAAGGCTGGTGCCATGCCGAATATGGTACTGGTGGGCAATGAGATTAATAATGGTATGCTTTGGCCGCATGGAAAACTTTGGGTGAACCATAAAGCGCGGTGGAATCGCCTGGCATCGCTGCTGAATGCCGCAATCGCCGGTGTTTACGCAGGCAGCGGATCGCATAAACCCAAAATTATGATCCAAGTGGGAGATTTCTCGTATGCCCCGGAATTCTATCATCAGCTCATTGCTCACGGCGTGCATTTTGATGTCATCGGATATGACTATTATCCATACTGGGGCGGCGCATTAACAAATCTGAGATCGCAACTTGTGAAACTTGCTGATTCCGTGCACAAACCGATTATCGTTGCGGAAACGGCTTATCCGTGGATTAACGACGCCCACAATGCCAATTGGAAATCCAAGCCGGGAATGCAGTTCTCTTTCAGTCCTTCGGGACAGGCACGGTATGCGCAGGCGGTAATAAAAATAGTTAAAACTTTGCCCGATCATCTGGGCCGGGGCGTATGGTGGTGGGGAGCAGAGTATAATCCGGATCAGAAGGGTTTTGCGCATAATCCATGGTCGTATCGATCCTTATTCGACCGGCACGGAAATGCGCTGCCGGCGATGCGGGTTTTAGGAGCGGCAGTGCATGGCAGTGGAGAGTAAAAATTCACGATTTGGATGTTTGGACATATGTTTCAGAAGGCTTTTTGCATGTATAAATGGTTGCGTACAGTAGCAGCAGGTTGTGCCGTAATGATGGCGGTTTGCGGTTTATCCCACGACCTTAACGCCGCAGTTTTAAGTGTGACAATTCCGCAAGCCGGTGTACCACAGGCTTGTCCCCTGGTCATGGGTACAGCCCGTAATCCGGATGGAGCGGTCTTGTCGATTAATCGACAATGCATTGAACTTAATGACAAACCATGGATTCCGGTGGCGGGTGAATTTCATTATGTCCGATATCCGCGTCGAGATTGGCTGACGGAATTACGGAAAATGAAAGCCGGTGGAATCAATGTGGTATCCACGTATGTTTTCTGGATTTATCAGGAGGAGCAGAAGGGTGTTTGGGATTGGCGGGGAAGACGAGACTTGAGGGTCTTCTTAAAAGATTGCAAAAAAGTTGGCTTGTTGGCCGTGGTACGTCTTGGGCCGTGGGATCATGGTGAGGTGCGTAACGGCGGATTTCCAAACTGGGTGGAACATTCCGGCGTGCATCTGCGCAGTAATGATCCGCGTTTTATTGACATGGTAAAGCCTCTGTATCAGCAGATAGCTCGGCAAATGCGGGGTCTGCTCTGGAAAAATGGCGGGCCGGTTATCGGCGTGCAGGTGGATAACGAATGTGGCGATCTGCCCTATTTGTATCACCTTAAGCAGATTGCCCGGCGCGACGGTATTGATGTGCCATTTTATAACATGACGGGCTGGAATAATGTGGCCGCTCCCAACGGGCAACTGCTGCCCATGTTCGGCAACTATCCTGATGGCTTTTGGACGAATGCCCCACACGGCTTTCCCTATGCGTATGACTTTACATCCGTGCGTTCGCGACGCGACACTAAGCAATTTGCCAGGTTTCCTTATGTATGCTGCGAAATTGGCGGCGGTATGGCATCAAGTTATGCGCACCGCATCTGGATTAACGGCAATGATATTGGGGCATTATCGCTGGCGGAACTGGCGGACGGTTCGGTGTGGCAGGGATATTACATGTATCAGGGCGGCTGGGATTTGCGGGGAAAGTTAAGCTACTTTAATGAGACATTGGCCACGCAACACTACAACGATATGCCTTATATTAATTATGACTTCCAGGCACCGCTGGGCGCGTGCGGGCAGGAGCGACCGCAATACAATCTGCTACGGCAGCAGTCGTTATTTCTGCATGATTTTGGCGGCAAGCTGGGATTAATGCCCGCTCTTATGCCACAGCGCATGAAGGGAAAAGCCGGCGGTGCCGCCCTGCAATGGGATGTGCGATCCAACGGCCGCAATGGCTTTTTGTTTTTCAATAATTATCAATATGAACATGCGTTGCCGGCAAGACATAACGTGCAATTTGCGTTGCAGCAGAATCACGGCACACTTTTAATTCCCGCCAAGCCCATCACCATTCCGGCCGGGAGTTATGGCTGGTGGCCGGTGAACCTGAATTGCGATGGCGTGATGATTCGCTACGCGACGGTAGAACCCATTTGCCACGTTCATAGCGGCAACGCGCGGTACTATTTTTTCGCGGCCATCAAAGGCATTGTACCGCAAATGGCCCTTGCGCCCGGTGCCGGCATACACTTGCAGGGGACAATCGGCACGGTTACGCATCTGCACCATGTGATTCATATTTCTCATATTACCCCGGGCCTGAACACGGCTATCAGTGCTGTGACGCCGACGGGGAAACGCGTGAAATTTATTATTCTCAATGCTTCCGAAGCCAGGCATTTATGGAAAATCCGGATGGGATCAGCGCGGCGAGCGGTGATTAGTGCTGATGCACTGGTTCCCATGCGACACTCGCTGGAATTACAGCGCGAAAATACCGAAGGGTTTTCACTGGCGATTCTGCCGGCACCGCTGCACTTAACCATGGATGGCAAAAACGTCAAAGGCCATGCGGATGGCGATTTTATCCGCTATTCCGATGTCGCTGCGGTCAAAGCCCCGGCGAACATTACATGCACGCTGCTTAAACGTGCCAATCTGACCCTGGCGGCAAAAATGTATCCGATGATTCGCAAAAACTGGAACACCGATGCCGTAACCCGCTGGCATGTCAACATTCCGCTGCGGGACCGATCTCTGCCTTTGCTGCTGCGGATCCATTACATCGGCAATGTACTGCGCGTCTATGCGGGCGGAAAACTGATTGTGGATGATTTTTATAATGGTAAGCCGCTGGATTTTCCACTGGACCGAATTCCGCTGAAATTGCGCGGCAACATTGAATTGCGCATGCTGCCACTGTTTGCTCATTCTCCGGTAACGCTGCCACCGCAGGCAAAACCGAATTTCCGTTTGCACAAGGCGTACGCGGTTATAAAAAACATTCAGCCCCTTCTGGAAAGCCACGTAATGTGCGTGGTATCCGGCACGCAGAACAGCGATACTGTTACACTGCGGCAAGGCGAAGTTGCGGAAAAGCCTGAGCCGTAAATGGGGGCCATAAGCCAGCGCAGCCCACAGCTTGTGCTGTGTATGAGCCTGTCCGGGCGTCACTTCGCAATGCTTGTGTTTACCGCCCCGCTGCCGCCTTGGCTACGGGACGCTCCGGCGTTGCCTCAGGCTTGGGTGCTGCGGGTTTGGTCTCAGGCTTTACCGCTGCCGCGGGTGCTGCGGGCTTCTCCGGCATGGGCACAACCAGCCGCTTGGCGAGGATTTTTTCCCGAATTTCCTTGGTGGCGTCCGGATTATCCTTGAGAAACTGCCGAGCCTGCTCTCTACCCTGGCCCATACGGGCTGGACCATAACTGAACCAGGCACCGCTTTTATCTATAATGTTGTCAGCCACGGCAATATCCAACAGGTCGCCTTCATAGCTGATGCCGCTGTCAAACAAAATATCAAATTCCGCTTCGCGGAATGGCGGGGCAATTTTGTTTTTTACAACCTTGGCCCGCACGTGATTGCCAATGGCCACTTCACCTTCTTTAATGGTGTTGATCCGGCGAATATCAATACGAACCGAACTATAAAATTTCAAGGCCCTTCCACCCGTGGTGGTTTCGGGATTGCCAAACATCACACCAATTTTTTCGCGTATCTGGTTGATGAAGATTACCAGAGTTTTGCTCTTGGAGACGGCACCGGTAAGCTTTCGCATGGCCTGGCTCATCAGACGGGCCTGCATACCCATGGAAGCGTCACCCATGTCGCCTTCAATTTCCGCCTTGGGAATTAATGCCGCCACAGAATCCACAACAATGACATCCACGGCGTTGGATCGTACCAGCAATTCCACAATTTCCAGCGCCTGTTCGCCGGTATCGGGCTGGCTGACCAGCAAATCCCTCAGGCTTACGCCCAGGCGTTTGGCCCAAGTGGGATCCAGCAGC
>JAJZCT010000317.1 GCA_021828925.1 Planctomycetota bacterium | reverse complement strand
TCGTGTACCGCATTGCCGTCCTGCCCCCATTTGTCCGCTGGATCTGCGGTCGCGGCGGATTTTGGAAGCGGCCAGTTCGGATTACAATAATCGGTGGCGCTTACTCCGTCCTCCAATAGCATCGTTTCTGTAGGATTGCTCGCAACATCAATTTGTGGGCATTTATTAGGCCCCGGAACCCCCACCCCGCTGGGGTTCGGAAATCCCGATAATAAATACGGATAGTAATTTGTGTTATCATAAAGCCCTGAAATATTGTCGTTGCCTGGTCCGAATATCGCGGAGGTGCACTGCCCAACGACGCTTAAGTTAAACTGATATTCAACGAATCCGGCGTATTGCAACCACGGCTCCTGGGCGGCCATGACAGACGGTGCCCAGCCATCGGCGGGACAAATAAACGCGTTGGGCGCGGTAATATATCCCCGAGTAACCAGCACGCTTTGTCCTCGCCATGCCCAAGGCCATCGCCGTCCGACGGGGGTGACTCCAGCCGGGCCTGCCTCAGGAACTCCTTGTGTGCTGAGAAATTGTCCTATCCCAGGTGTATTTGGATTGTTATAGACCAGCTCGCCATAGAGCGCCGCGCCGGGCGCGAACCCGCGGTGCTCATGAGACCACTCGATTGTTGCAATGGCGATCTGCCGCTCGTTGCTGGCACATGCCACCGTGTTGGCCAACTGCCGGGCTTGCGCCAGCGCTGGAAGAAGTAGCGCAACGAGCAGGGCGATAATACTGATCACAACCAGCAGTTCAACGAGAGTAAACCCCTGCTGGCGCTTCCGGAGCATTTGGGGCAAACGGTTCAAACACATAATCGTTCTCCATCTGATGGGGGCTGCGAGTAAATATCAACGCGTGACCTTCCGTCAATCAGTCAGTTCGGGCCTGTGGGATCGTACATGGGAAGCGATGCGTCACCGACGCCTTGTTACACGCTTCGCCGCGATGCAGTCTTGCGGCAGACCAGTAGTAAGCTCAGGCCACCGACGGCCAAGAGGCCCATTGCCGACGGTTCCGGCACCGGCGACGCAGTCAATCGGACATTGTTGAAGCCGATCTGATCGCCACTGGCGGGGCCTGCAACACCAAGTACAACAGTCAAATCTCCCGAAGCGGTGCTCCCGCTTGTGTAGGTGAGACTGATGTCCTCAAACGCATACGGCCAAGCCGTGCTGGGCGTATACGCCACGCTATTCAGGACAGTGCCGGTGTCGCTGGTGCCGTTGACGAGTTCAAGAACGCCAAATTCACCGGTTTTGTATCCAGCATTAAATCCGGTGTACACAGTCAGTGAGTAGGTCGTATTTGCCTGCAACGCTCCGACATTCTGATAGAAATCGCTGTTGTACGGTTGGCTCGAAAGGCTGGTGTTGGTGCTTACTGCGTCAGCAAAGGCAACTTGGCTTCCAACGAGTTGGGGAACTTGTCCCGTGGGATCTTTGGAATAAAGGTTGCCCTCCGCTTCCACTCCACCGTAGCCCTGGATTCCCCAATCCGTATTAGCCGTGTCGCTGCCGGGGGCCACGGTGCCGTGGGCAACGTAGGAACTGGTGACAGGGCTGCTGAAATCCGGATTCAAAACGGTGATTGTGGTTGCGGAGGCTCTGCCGGCAACAAAATGCGCCGCGCCGAATGCGGCCGCCGCAAGTGCCAGTTGTCGGTAACCATGCCAGTTGTTTCTATTCGGAGAAGACCTGAAAAACATAAAAAACTCCTGCTCCCTTCGGGAGCCACTTGAACGGCCCACTGACCGAATGGGCGGCGGTTTGCCGCGACACGCGGCTTAAGAAAGCAATAGGCCGTTACCTGTGTATCGCCATGCTTCTCAACAGCTTTCCTTCATCAGGAGAACCGGCAATGCCAAAATGTCGATTTCCATCGCGGACCGGAATCAGTTCGCCACAGAACTCGGAGCCATGTTCAATAAAGAGTGTAGGACATACCCGAGTAACACACAATACCGCTTTGCGTCAATATGGTGTCATTTTGCGTCATAATCTTCCTTTGCAATCAAAGGTGTATATTGCGTGGGATTCCATATGATGATCGTTCGGATTTCCAGCGTGAATAATTCCAAGCGAGCACATTCCGGTTGCTTGTGCCGCGGCCGGTTCGAATAAAGAAAGTGTGCCGATATTTGACCCGTGTTTAACCACCGTCGCGAATATCAGGCGACCGGCAAGCTTTTCTTCCGATCAGTCATTGCGTCTCGGGCCAGATCGGAAAAATGGACTCGGCGTCGCTCTTGCGGTTTGGCTGGAAAGTTCTCCATTTCGGATGGGGAATCGCCGCGCGTGAGTCTGTCCCGATAACCCCGACGAGATGGTCATGCCTTATCACAGTGCCAATTAATGGTCACGGAATTGCCGGCGGTACGCGCTTGGGGAGGTTTTCATTTCTCGCCGAAATACCACTGCCATCGTCCTGGCGTCACAGAAGCCCGACTGATTTGCCACACGGCTTATCTTCAATGTTGAGTTTCGCAGCAGCAACTTGGCTCGCTCCAGACGGCACCGACGAATTTCGTCGGCGGGACTTCGCCCCAGTGCCGCCTTGAAGCGGCGCTCCAGTGTGCGCCGGGACATCGGGATTTCGCGCATCAAAGACTTAATGCTTGGAGAATCATTGGCTCTCTCGCGGATAAGTCGCAGCACATTGACAACATCCGCATCCTTAATGACCGTGATGTCCGTTGACTTTCGCTCGATGATTCGCACAGGTGGAATTTCAATGACCCGGTAAGACTGCTGCTTTCGCTTCATCATCTGATCCAGAAGTGCTGCCGCTTCATAGCCGATCCGGTCACAGTCCTGCATGATGCTCGAGAGTGGAGGTGCCGCCATTTCACACAGGATGTCATCATCATCGACGCCCAAAACGGCCACTTGCTCCGGAACTTGCAGGCCAAGTTCCCGGCACGCGGCCAAAATGTGACGGGCGGGCATATCGTCGCTGGCCATCAGCGCTAAGGGGCGCGGCAGTTCGCTTAGCCAGCGGCGTAAGCGTGGCATCGCTTTGTCAATATTGACGTTATGCGAAGCCTGTTGCGTTGCAACGGTAAATCCAGCGCGTTTCAGAGTATCGCAAAAGCCCTTTTTTCGCAGTGCCGCCCATTGATAGCGGCTGGCTCCGTAATACCCAAAGTTGTGAAAGCCCTTATCCAAAAAGTATCGTGCCCCGACTTCGCCGATGAGGGTATCATTGCTGCAAACAACCGAGATGTTGGGTGCCCAAAGCCCTTGGCTGACCGCCACCACAGGGCTTCGTCCGGCTTTGACGTTGTGCAAATCAGATGCGCTGTTAAGCGTGGTGATTAAACCGTCATAATCCAGTTCCACCAGGCGGGGTGATAGCGCCAGCGGCATGCCTTGATGTTCCACCAATCGCCACGCCGCGGAGGTTTGGCAGAATCGGATAATCCCTCTGACAATCTGCCGCTGAGCGCTACCTGCAATTTTGATGTTAACGGCTACTGTAAATAATTTTCCCATAACGTGTCCGAATCTTTCTTCTCGTCGCGTTTTCCCATCTACTCCACTGCACCGGAATGGGTGTTTTGCTCCTGATACCTGGTGACCTCCGGCTTCATGGCCTGATTGTTATCCGGGCGGTTTCCAGGCCATGGGCATGCGGGTTGAGCCTGCGGCGTTGCGGCGTTTAGTGCCGCGCGGCGGATCGCCGGTTCGTTTTACTTCCCGCATGTGATCTCTTGCGAATTCAATGCCTCAAGAATTCGCATCTGTTTTATCTGCGGATGTGATTATGCGCAGGAAGTAGAGATCCCGCAAGATTGCTGATGTTTCGATGGGATGGAACCTGTCGGGCTGATGGGGTATATATTTTCCGCTTCAGCAGGTGCCAACACCCGGCGGTCATGGACCTGCTTCCGTCCGAGTTGCAAACGCGCAAATATGGCACATCACCGTGTTAATTTCCGGCAGTTGCAAGGAAGATCGCCCGTTACGGTGGTTCTTTGTGAGCCTATCTCGCCGGTTATGCTTGTTCAATCGCCCCGAAAAGTGTTCCTGCCAAGGATGCTCTCGACGGATTTTGGCACCAGTTGTTTTGCGAATGAAATATTGACGGAAATGCATCGGAGTATTACGATACAATCAGTTGATGCAACTGTTGCAGAATGGGATGTCGCATGCAAGTGGATCGTAGCGCTTCGCTTTCCGGGCTTGGCAGATGCACGGAGTATACTTCTCAATTGTGCAGAATTTCGAAAGGAGTGTCCATGGGAGTTAATCAACTGCGGCGCGTACTATTTTCCAGATTCGCTGGCATCCTGATTCTGGCCGGGGCGATTCTTTCCGGCAGTCACAGTGTATCGGCGGCGGCGATTAAGGTGCAGTTGATAAAAACCGGCAGAAACTGGCAGTTGCTGCGGGGTGG
>JAJZCT010000316.1 GCA_021828925.1 Planctomycetota bacterium | reverse complement strand
GAATTTGGCTGAGTTATTCGCAACCGTTCACGGGCAAAAATTGGCGGAATCAGCCGGAAAACGCCCCTTTTCACATTGCGGATCTTGTTTTTCGCGCTTTTGACGCCTCATAAACTCCAGATTCCACATTATTTCTTTTATTTTTCGCTTTTTTTAGCCCGTGAACGGTTACAGTTACTCGTTGCGGCCAGGGGCTACGTTGATTAAAAGTGGTACAGACTTTGATGAAAAGTGAGACTTCCTTTTCAGTTGCGAAGGGCTATAGTGATAGACAGCAAATTGGCGCGTTGGTGCTTACGGTTGTCAAGCCGGACAACCTGTTTGAAAAGTTAAGGTATCGCGGTACCGGGCATTCTGTTCCGTAGTGTTGTACCCATGATGCCCGATGTTCTAAAAGGAGTGTCTTTATGAACCGTTTCGTATTCAAGAATGTTTCAGGCAACCGCTGTTCAATACAGCGGCGGAGTTTGAGAAAGAGCGAAAACACATGCGTGGGTCTGCTCGAGGCTTGGGGCAATGGATTTACCCTCATTGAATTGCTGGTGGTCATTTCCATCATCGCTCTTTTGATCAGCCTGCTATTACCCGCCCTGGCCCGCGCGAAGCATGTGGCGGAGCAAGTTGTCTGTGCGTCCAATTTGCGGCAGTTGGGGTTGGCTATGCATGAATACGCCAATGAATATAACGGCACCTATCCCCTCAATGCCTCCGCTATGTATCCAATGGGTGGATTCCGCTGGCCAGTAGCCCCGGCTGTATATCCCGCGTGGGGATTTGCTATGTTATATGTTGATTCATTCGGCCAGAGGGGCAACAGTATGATTCCATCCACCATTCGCCCGGGAATTTTAACGCCGAATCTGAAGGGCATTTCACTGCTTTTCTCTACGCAACCAGGTGTAATCAGTCAGCCGGATCAGGTAATCGCCAGCGGTCCGAAGTCTTTTTTCGTTCCAACGACGGGATATTTAAAGCAGTGGAATTTCTATTCCGGCTATTGTTATTGGGTGGATCGTGGCACGGGAGGTAATGTTCCGCTGGGCCCCAATTCCAGCACCGTCGGATCAGGCCTTCCCCAGGGGTATAGTGAGGCCTACGACCTTTCCTCCATCATTAAACAGTCCACAAATATCACCTCATGGTCATATTTTAATACGAATACGTCACACATGCCTGCGGAAAATGCTTTGGCGGGGCCGGGGGCCATATTGGCCTCGGACATCGCGGTAATGACCGACCCGACAGGCACGATGGGGCAAATGACAACTTGGGGTGCCGTCGGGGGTTCTCTCTCGCCATTATCCCCGGCTTCCAATCATGTGGATATTGCCAATAACAATTACCTTCCCGAAGGTGTCCATGATCTGTACAATGACGGCTCCGTATCCTGGCAGGGCATGGCCAAGGTGAAGGTTCATTACTACAACGGCCATAATTATTACGCCTGGTAAATGACAAGGCTTCGGCGATCGAATTCCATCCGTCATTGCTCAGACATCCGCGAGTAAATTTCCGGCACTGACACTCTGGACGCTCCGCTTCCAGGCTAAAATGAGTGAGATGGGGTGCCCTCATGTGGTCGGCACCCGGTGAGGAATCGGCCCGGCCCCGGGATGGGCCAGGCTCTATCGCTGGTGAACTGAGGTTGTAATGTCGGGGACCGCCCATGCAGCTTGGCGTCATAGCAATATTTTGGTCATTATTTCCTGCTGCATTTCAGTTATTTCAATCCTTACCGTGGCTGCTGCCGCAACTCCCCGAGTAATTCCTGTTTGGCCTGATTTACATATTCCAGCGGCTCAACGTCACGGCCCTTTCATCAGGAAAAAAATAAATGGGTATATTGCACTGCCTCCGATACTTTGGCCCACACTGACGCTTTTTATTGCTCCTGACCGAAAAGCCAATGGGACGGCGCTGGTTATTTGCACCGGAGGCGGGTATCAGGCCGAGGCATTGTCGTTGGAGGGGTATCGTGTGGCACGCTGGTTCAATAAGCAGGGTGTAAGCTGTTACGTGCTTAAATATCGCCTGCCGCAGCAGAAACTCCCGCCAAGTGGCGTGCCGTGGGCGCTGCAGGACGTGCGGCGAGCTGTGCAGATTGTCCGAGCTCACGCGGCACAGTGGCACATTAATCCGCACCATGTGGGTGTGATGGGCTTTTCGGCGGGTGGTTCGCTTGCCGCCCTGGCTGGTGTGCATTGGAGGCCGGGAAATCCCACCGCCCGGGATACCCTCAACAGATTCAGTACACGGCCGGATTTTCTGGTCTTGGGGTATCCGCTGTTATCCATGATGCCGAAAAGGACCAATAAAGTTCCATGCCGCAACCTTCTGGGCAAACATGCGCCGTTAGCTGTCAGAGAATATTTTTCCTGTGAACTCAATGTAACCCCACTTACGCCGCCAGCGTTTATTTTCTATGCGCATGATGACAACACCGTACACCACCAGGTTACCCAACAATTTTACGCCGCCCTGCGGCGCGATGGTGTGCCGGCCAAGCTTATTGAATTCAAGCGTGGCAAGCATGGTTTTGGCTTGGGAAGAAAAGGCACCGATACCGTCCAATGGCCGGAAGATTGTATCCGTTGGCTAAGGAAGATGAATCTTCTCCTGCCCCGGAATAGCTGAATTCCAAACCATCGCCAACATCGCGGTTGCACGCGCAACTCACGGGCGGAAAGCTTTAGGTGATGGCTAATCATAGCGTGGACCCGCTGCCAATCCATGTGGGCTAGGCAATTTATGAATCGCTGGTGAAAAAATCGCTGGGTCAAGCAAGGGTCGCTGGTAGCCTTGTGTGCCGCTACGGCTCGGTGATCAGCGGGTGATTCTACTTCAGAAACCCAAGGCCAATTCCTTGGTTCGCGTGAACAGTTTGCAATCAAATATATTAATTCATCCTTTATGTAACGTCTAACGATCTTTCCCTTTTGGTCCCATATCTTTCCGCACCAAATGCTTGTTGCGAAAAATTTCCGTTGGGTTTGTGTTCGCTATCCGGCGAGTTAAGATATTTTAGCACTTGGAAATCTCGGACAGACTCCTGAGTTGAGAATCTGGCAGTGCCGCCGTATCAATATGCTCGCGTCCGCAGTGCGTGGAAAAAAAAGGAAAAACAATGGGAATTTTTCAACGCCCAAACAGGCATCAATCCGGTACCGTGCCGCAGCGGATAATAAACCGGCTGGCCACAGCGATAGCGGGATTCACCCTTATCGTAACGCCTTGCTTGGTGGCGCAGCCCCCGCGGCCATTGCGGCTGGCTCGCATGACACCGTTGCCTATCCCGCGGCACCCCATCGCACGGGCGGAAAAGGAATTCCCTTTTTTTTCACATCAGCCCATCGCCAGCGCCGGCTTCAATGCCTTATTTCTACCTTTTCACCATGCCTTTGCAAAAGCCTCGCATGGTTTTAACCGGGCGCAGGCATTCGCGTTTTTATTCTCTCTGGACTTGGATTGGGCACCGGGCAGTTATTGCAACCGGCACGCCTATTTTCTGTATAACCGTAGCGGGGCCAATATGGTCCACCTGCTGCGGCATTATTCCAAAGGCGCCATTGCGCGGTATTTTCCAGGCTGGAAAGCCAGCGTAGCCGTGGGGGGCACATTAAAACATGGCGTGGGCGGCTACACGGCCAAAATAGTGCTCTACAATCGTCAGGGGCACCTGATTCATACCATGCATTACAACACGCCCATGACCTTCTGGAAGCTATTGGCCACCGTGGACGCGGGCTTTATGACTTATATCGGGGAGCCGCCGTCGCCGGCGTTGGTAAATTATCTCTCAAAGCCTCGCTGCCGAAACATGAAGTGCCTGACGGAACTAGGAAAGGCCGCTTTTCTTCCAATCCAATCCACGCGGGCCTTTGCACTATTTCGCGAGGTTCTCAGACTGGATCCGCATTTTGCGGAAGTACGCTATTGGTTTGAAAATCAACGGAGTTGGCGTGGAACACTCGGCGACGATATATTCGAGTCTGAACTTGCGCAAATCCTGAAGGACCGGTTGAGCCCGTACGCGGCGATCATATTTGATCCCAGTCGCTGCCGTAATCCGCAATTGGCCGCAAAATTGGCGACCTTAGAACCGGCAATTCTCGCGGAGTCAAAAAAGCTCACGGGAGCCGACTCGCCGCTGGTGCTTACCGAGGAACTGAACTGGAAAACTTATAAAGTCTGGAGCGTTCCATCGCTGCTGCACCGCGCTACGCAGGTTGCGGGTTTATATCCCAATGATTACAACCTGCTGCAAGCGCTTGCCCAACTGTATGAAAATCGCAAGTTCATGGCGCAAAATAACCCCGACATGGCCGGGGCCATTGATGCTGTGGCGATGGGCGACCGGTGGCTTCCTGGAGATGGGCTAAAAACCATGGGGCGCATTGGCCTGGCGAACGCCGCCTCGTCCACAGGACATGCCCGAGTGGATTGGATTGGAAGAAAAGCGG
>JAJZCT010000315.1 GCA_021828925.1 Planctomycetota bacterium | reverse complement strand
CGATAATTCCCCGCACCCCCGACACGCTGATAATCAGATCACTCATCGTTGAACCTTTATACATAGCACCAGATACTCTATAAGATGGCAGGATATGCGCCCGGATATTCTTTGCAAGCGGCTAGTGAGAGTCGATAGTCCTGGCGAATTGGTTATAATTATTGAAAAGTAAAGACAGGTGTAGACTGATGGCTGATAAAAAAAGAGATTTCTACGACATACTCGGCGTGGGTAAATCCGCGGCGGCGGATCAGATTAAATCCGCATACCGCAAGCTGGCGCGTAAATTCCACCCTGATGTCAATAGAAACGACAAATCGGCGGAATCTAAATTTAAAGAGGTGCAGGAAGCCTACGATATTTTGAGTGACAGCAAAAAACGTCAGGCGTATGATCATTTCGGCCATGCCGGAGTCAGCAGTGCGGCCGCCGCCGAAGCTGCTGCCGCGGCGGCCGCGGGTTCGCCGCGTGACGGCTCCGGATTCCGCTATTCGCGCCGTACGCCGGGGGGTGCGACGGTGGATTTCGGCGATGTGGATATCGATGATCTTTTTGCATCCATGGGGTCGCGCCGCAGAAAGAGCCGACGCAGTGCGGCAGCTTCGCCGTTTGCCGCGGAAACCACCGATGCACCGGAAGCCGCAGGCACCGATATCGTACATCCTGTGACTTTGAGTTTTGAACATGCGGCTCGCGGGACAACCTTGGATTTGCGTTTTGATGCGGCGAATCGGGCCTTTTCGGAGACGATCAGCGTAAAAATTCCCCCCGGCGTGGACGAAGGATCCAAGGTCCGTGTGCGCGGCAAGGGGCAGCCCTCCATGATGGGCAGCAGCCGGGGTGATCTTGTTATTATTACGCATGTTGCCACACATCCTTACTTCACCCGTTCGGGTCAGGATGTCATATTGGAATTGCCTCTTAGTGCCTCAGAGGCCGCCGCAGGCACCACGGTGCGTGTTCCCACGCTTGATGGTCCGGTGGAATTGCGCATTCCGCCGGGCATTAACTCGGGGAAAAAATTGCGGATTAAAGAGCGTGGAATCCCTCGTCGCGATGGGACCAAGGGCGATCAGTTATGCCGAGTTCTTGTCGTACTGCCTGATTCATTGACTGATTCGGAAAAGGCGGCTTTAGCGGAAATGGATAAGGCTCATCACTTTGATGCGCGATCCACAGTGCCGTGGAAATTCCCCGGTGCAACCTAAACCCTGTGGTCGCCCGTGCTGGGTAGGGCAACCAAGCATGGCATGACATGTAGGGGCGGTAACGGGAAATTTGGCGGAGTTGTTAAGGAAGGGATATGTCCGTGAAGTTCAAAGCGTATTCCCAGTGGTGCAGTATCATTTCTGCAGGAATGCTTCCGGTGATGTTTACCGCGATGACCGTGGAGGCTGCGGCGGCTCCGGCCAAGCCGATATCGCCGGTAATAAAATCCGCCCATACGGTATCAAGCCTGGTACAACTGCTGATTCTTGCCATTTTCTTGATCCTGTTGTTTATTTTTATGGTCAGCCTGCTGGTTGCGATTCGAAGAATTATGCTGGCAAGGCGCGGCAAGGGCCATGAGAAAACGGCGCATGTTGATGCGTGGAGCCTTGCGGGGCAAAGGCTAAAATCCGATTCGGATACTGAAGCAGACGAAGATTCTCCGGATTAAAGTCATGGCCGTGAGTGCGGAGATTTCAGCGCAGAGCCGGTATCATTTGGCTGGCGGCGGCGGCGAGGCAGTCATGACCGGCGGTGCGGATTTCGCCTGTCGGCTGGATTCCATCGCCGCTTGAGCTTCAAGGATATGCAATTCCATATCCTTCTCAAGGCTCGTCCACGTTTTTATTTTTCCAGAGTTAATATCACCCGTGGTTTGATTCAATGCGGCGGCAAGGGAATTGAGCTGAGCAGCACGACGCTGCACCGCGTTGGCTGCCATTCCAGGTTGGTTCAAATGCAGGAGCCGGGCACCGTCAACCTGCCATCCATGGGAGGATTGTCGTACAAAAATTGTCTGGTCATGTCCCGTAGCGCTGGCGGGAAATGTGACTTGAGCAGCGGCACCATGAATCGTCACAACTGCCTTCGGTAAAAGAGCCAAAAGCCGGTTCATGCCGGCTTTAATAGAACCAAAGGCATTGGCCATGCCGGAAGGCGGAGTTCCCAGTTTTGCGATAGCGGTTTTTGTAAAACTTTCGCTCGCTGATGAGATATTCGCGAAGGCCGCCACCGCAGCCCGCCCGGCACGGCCTTGAATCGTCAGGCAGCAGCGAATGGATTTGCCATTTCCGGATTTAATCGCCAGCGCCAAGGTTTTGATAACTGCCGTTGGACTGTCATAACGTGCATCCGTGTAGTGAGCCGTCGCCGGGGGTACCGGACTGGTCGTCGGGCTGTTTGCGGATACACCATCGGCAAACACAATGGGAGCTGATACCACCAAGGAGGCAGTAACGCAACAGAGCATAAGGTAATTCTTCATAGTCAAATCCTTCAAGGAACGCACTTTCAGGCAAATGCCACGCGCCGGTGAGGCAAATGCCGACTTCAACCCTCTTGAGGTTCAACGCTCCAGCAGACAAGGGATTGCAAAGCGGTGGTATAGCCACGGGGACGCACGGATGGAATTATCTTGATGAGGCTGCGGTGCAAAAATAGTTCAACGCATATACGAATGTATTTACGGAACTCGCACGGATGATTTTGCGTTCCGCCGTGATCATCATTCCTGCCGGTAATTTATGACGCTATGGAGATCATATTTTTCAAATTTTTTCCGGCCATTGAGAAAGCTTAGTTCAATGAGCACCGCAATCCCGACAATCTTGCCGCCAAGGCTCTCCACAAGCTGGCAGCACGCATCCATGGTGCCGCCCGTGGCTAATAAGTCATCCACGAGCAGGCAACTCTGGCCGCGTAGGATGGCATCACAATGAATCTCGAGTGTATCCTGACCGTATTCCAGGTTATAGGTAATGGAGGTTTTGCGGGCTGGCAGTTTTTTAGGCTTGCGAATGGGCACAAAACCGCAGGATAATGCCTGCGCCAGGGCCGTACCAAAAATAAATCCACGCGATTCGGCACCGATGACCACTTCCACGCCCTTGCCCCGAAATGGATTAGCCAGCAATTCCACGGATAGCGCCAGGCCGGCAGGGTCGCGCAACAGGGGCGTAATATCCTTAAAAATGATTCCCGGTTTGGGGAAATCCGGCACGTCGCGTATGAGCTTATGCAATTCCAGCATTCAACAACACTCCAAAACAAGCGGACAAAGCCACAGCGGTATGATACGTTATCAGGCGACTTTTTCGAGTCTGTTATCAGAAGCGCTGCAGGAGCAGGAAAAAATCAGATGGATATATATGCCCGCGCTTCACTTTTGCTGACGCACACCGCCGGGTGATGCGGCATGCGTGCCACTAACTGCGGCATGTGCCGTTTGCTGCAATTGACTGCGGATCAGCGAGGCACCGCGATGCAAAACAATATTTACAGCGCCCACTGCGCGCGTCTGGAAAAAACGCAGAGCCGTAGGGGCTAACATGGTTTTATCGGATATGCTTGCCGCGCGCGTCTCGCCAGTGGCAACAACCCACTGGGGATTTTCCTTCACCAGCCAATGCACCAGCGGCGGATGGATGGAGCCGGACCCCAGCAGCACTACACCCGTCAATGGCTTGGCGATATGAATTTGCCGCAGGACCGACGCGACAGCCTCTGTGCGCCCGATGAACATTACGCGTTGAGTCCGATGGCGCAGCAGCAGAATTAAACCGCGGAATTTTCGCGCTACTTTGTTTCTCTGCCCGGGCCAGAGCACGGAGAGCCGGCAATGCAGACCAAGGTCCATGGCCTGCCCGGATTCCGCAGGTTGAGGTATCAATCCCGCGATACCGGCGGCTTTCAAAAACTTCGCCGATGCAGTCCGCGGACTGTGAAAATCCATGGCATCACACCAGCCGGTCAATCCGCCATGGCGCTGTGCAATGTTGAGCATTGCGGCAGCGTGTGCTGAATCAATCTGGGTGATAATGGCTTTATGGATATGCCACCAGCCCAGTCTCCTTAAGGCGCTGTCCACCGTTTCAGCCATCCGGGTGGGAGAACCGAGCGAACCGGCGTCTAATAATACCGTGCGCTGCGCATGGATAACCACACAGTCGCCGCTGCCGACGTTAAATATCCATATATGTACAGTTTTGTCAGAGGCGGCAGCGGTATACCAGACGCCGCATCCTAAAGCCCAACATGCGAACGTCGCGGCGATAGCCGATCGTGGCAGGTGCATATTTCGGCGGAACATCCAAGCCAGGAGAATCGTGAAGAATAAAAGAATCAATATGATCGGTGGAGATCGCACGATAATTTCGCTGCCCGGCAGTGCCGCCAGGTGCGTTACTGTCCAAGCCAGCGCGTGGGCGACCGGGCCGGCAATCATGGCGGCAGCATGACCAAGCGTTGAAGAACCGAAACCCGCAGCCATTTCAATCAGGCCG
>JAJZCT010000314.1 GCA_021828925.1 Planctomycetota bacterium | reverse complement strand
CAGATAAAGGCGGCAACACCAGCCGCGGCAGCCATGAATATGATAAAAAATGTTGTTCTATGGGGCAGATAGCGAAGGCGCATGGTCTAAACTCGATTCTGAATATTTTTTTCGGTGGAAAATTGTTTGCTGATCAGGCGATCGGCTAACGCAGGAAAAGCGGCGGCAAAAGCCAGGGCATAACGAACGGGTGAATAGGGCCATAATTCAGGCTGTGGATGTTCAATCAGGCGTACAATTTTCCGGGCCACGAGTTCCGGGCTTTGAGTTTTTCCCAACCCCTCTACACGCTTCCCGCTGCGCTGACTTGCCTGCTGAAAAAACTCGGTATCCGTCGTGATCGGATGAACGGAACTTACCGCAACGCCCCGGCCGGCTAATTCAAGGCGTTGGGCCTCAGCTAATGACAACTGGGCGGATTTGGTCATGGCATAGGCCCCCATTTGCGGAATGGAACGCCGGGCGATGGCCGAAGAAACAACGATAATATGGCCAGCGTGCTGGTCAATCATGATCGGAGCGGCGGCGGCCATGACATACCACGTGCCCATGACGTTGACATTCCATATTTCCTGCATCTGCTGCTGAGAGGTCAGATGAACCGGCGAGCGAAGTCCAATGCCGGCATTGGCAATCGCAACATCCAGGCGGCCAAACCGGTCTTTGGCGCTTTGTACAAGTGTGACGACATCTTCACGGATGGCAACATCGCAAGGCGCGATAATCACTTGTGATCCGCACGCTTTAGCCCTGTCTGCAATGGCCTGCAGTTTATCCATACGCCGTGCGCCCAGAACCAGGCTGGTGCGGCGTTCTGCCAAGGCCAGGGCACACGCAGCGCCAATTCCGGAAGATGCACCCGTAATCAACACCACTTTTTTTGACCAGTCTACAGACATAACTATCATCCATTTTCAGAATTTCCACACTTCAGTTCACGTTTCGCGGCGGTACTTACTGAACCACCTGCGTGGTCGGCGGCGGCCGGGGTACAAGTACTTCGTCCGAGCGTATATCCAGATACGCTCTTCCTGCATCAATACGATGATATTGCTGATAGACATCATTAAGCAACTGCAATTTCCGAGATGCGGGCACCTCATAAAAACCTTCTTTTCCCGGTGGAAGCCCCCAGTATATTTGCGTGCCGAAGCGCGTCTTGAGAATAATCTTGGGAGTGGTTGGCGGACCATGGGTATACATATTGGCCAGATCAACAGATTGAATCTGGCTGGAAAATGCGTGGCCGGACAACAACGCAATCATCTTAAGTCCCAGTTTTATACCCGGTGCGGAAAATGGCTTGCCAGGCGCGGGAACAGAGACCGCAATACCGCTGATGCGCATCAACCAGTTAAGCTGCGGCAAATCCACCGGGGCATACGTTCCGGGAAGGCGGATGGCATGGGGACTTATCAGATAATATTTGCCATCCACCGAGACCAGTCCCGCGGGCCGGCGGTACTGGCAGGAAATTTCAATAAGCTGTTCATGCGGCAGCCAGACCCGCCGCACGTAATTCACGCGCTTAATCCAGGCGTTTAACCCCTGCGACTGATCGGCGGTCAAATGGCGGGCAAGAATCTGAAGAATTTTTCCATCGAGCGGGTTGCGCAGCTCGGCGGCATACATAGGGTGCCGGGGGTTAAAAATCGTGTATTGCACAGCCTCGGCGGCCAGAGAATTTAATATCGGTGCCGCAAGCCACTGCGGAGCACCAATCATCACAATGCGCTTTAGTGGGCGATCCCGTGACCGTTGCGCCATGAGCATTTTTCCGTAAATATTCAATCGGGAAAATCCCTCAATGACCAAGGCGGCCACTAGCAGCATCAGGCAAAGCAACAGCGTGCTGCGCACCCAGGGAATATCCCATGGGCGATGGTACGTCGATCTGTAGCGGCTTTTGGTCATAGCTATTTCAGTGCCTGTTTCAATTGTGTGCCTTGGCCGGCGCGGGGATCGGCACAGGGGATCGGTCACGCAGCGCCATTGCCGCGAGACGCTCGCACAATTCATCAAATGCAATTCCCGCCCTGGCGGCGGCTTTCGGCACCAAGGAGTGGCTGGTGAAGCCCGGCAAACTGTTAAGTTCCAAAACCATCGGCTCCATGGTAGCTTGATCCACCATAATATCCACGCGCGCCAAATGACGTGACCCGATGCACGTGTACGTTTCCAGTGCCATTTGCCGGACTTTATTCAAAACGGCCTCAGGAAGTGCGATATCAAAAACATATTCGGTATCATCGCGCGTATATTTGGCCTGATAGTCGTAAAATGCCGCCGCCGGGCGAATCTGAATGATCGGCAACGCCGCGTCATCAAGTATGCCGACGGTTAATTCCGGTCCGGAAATGAATTTTTCCACGAGCATGGCTCCGTATTGCGGTAAAAATTCAGACAGATGGGACCGGGCGTCGGAAATATTCGTGCATATTCTACAGGCCATGGAGCTACCATCAGCAATGGGCTTAATAACGCAAGGATAGCCAATACCGCTGCGCGGCGTCCAGCTATCTTTGTATTTTCCACTGCTAACCACCTGCCAGTTGGGTGTGGCGATACATTTTTCCGCCAATACGCTTTTGGCAGCGACTTTATCCATCGCTAATTTTGCCGCCGCAGGCCGGGAACCGACGTAAGCCACACCGCGGGATTCCAGAATTTCCTGTAATTGACCATCTTCGCCAAAGGTTCCATGGAGGGCGGGAAAAACCAGATCGCACGGGCGATGATCCAGAGCGGAGAGGTTTTCGGGACCAATATCGGCCTCAAAGACGGTATGCCCGCGCCGGCGCAGGGCTGCGGCGATCTGCGATCCGCTGGCTAATGAAACCTCACGCTCTCGGGATACACCACCGGAGAGCAGGGTAATATTCAGCGGCTTAATAAGAGCGGTCATGGTTTTCTCCAGAATTCAGCGATGCCTGATGATTATATGATGACAGATGCCGGGCAAGCAGAGTTCCTGAAATAACTCCCATCATATAGAAGCCCAAAACGTTTACCAGATCACCACTTCACTTTCCAGTTCAATGCCGGTTTTATCGCGCACTGTCTTACGGGCTAATTCCATCAGGGCCAGAACATCCGCACTGGAGGCTCCATGCCGGGCGACAATAAAATTCGCATGATGTTGAGAAATTTCCGCACCACCGACGACACTCCCTTTTAATCCGGCTTCGTCGATGAGCTTGCCGGCGGACATGCCGTCGGGATTTCGGAAAATGCAGCCGGCGCTGTTGTCTTTTAGCGGCTGGGTATTACGTTTGTGCATCCAGATTTCTTTAACTCTCTGGGCGAGACGATCGGGGTTTTCAGGGGTCAATTCAAACAGGGCGTCAAGGATAATTTTGGCGTTAATATTGCTTCGGCGATAAGCAAATACCAGATCATCGCGCGGCCTGGTAAATATCTGCCCGAAGGAATCCATGACCGTCACTTCCGCCACGGTTGATCCAATATCACCAAACGCACCGCCGGCATTCATGCGAATTTCGCCGCCCACCGTACCGGGGATACCGGCCTGGCATTCAAGGCCGGCCAACCCGGTTTTCGCCAATTCCAACACCAGCTTTAAAACGTCCTTGCCGGCCCCGACACGCACCATTCGATCATCAATGACCACCCGGCTAAAGGCGCTTTGCGACAGTGAAATCACCGCACCATCAACCCCCTGATCGCGCACCAGCAAATTAGCACCGCCGCCGAGGAGATACAGCGGAATATTATTTTCCGTCAGGCGTTTGACGACAGCCGAGAGTTCGTCCCGGCTGCGCGGCTCAATAAAGTAACGTGCCGGGCCGCCAAGACGAAACCAAGTCTTTGGAGCCATCGGCTCATTAAAGCGAACAATATTTTCAAAGTCGGCGTACCAATTCATGCGTTATTTCCCAAACCGGCCCGGCACCCATGGATACAACAAGATCACCCGCTTTTAATTCCAGTTTAAGAGCGGCCACAACCTCCGGAAATGTAGGAATATAGCGACCGTATCGACCATTGGCCACAATGCGATCCACTAAATCTTGCGCGTTGACGGCTTTGATATCAGCCTCGGTGTCGCGCGCCACATAAATATCGGGAACAACAACCATATCCGCCTCGGCAAAGCCAAGGGAAAATTCCTCCAGCAAACTGCGGGTTCGGCTGTGCTGATGCGGCTGAAAGACACAGATCAGCCGCTCCGGCTGGTAAAATTCCCGCAGTCCCGCCAGCGTTGTGCGGATTTCCGTGGGATGATGGGCATAATCATCAAGAATGGTTATGCCGCCAATTTGCCCCAGCAACTCACTGCGGCGATCGGCCCCGGTAAATGCCTCAATGGCGGAGGCGATGACATCCCAAGGCACGTGGCAATGCCGGGCCATCGCAGCCGCTACCAGAGAATTACCGATATTGTGCCGTCCCGGTATTCGCAAAGCCAGCCGCCCGACTCGGTGGCCCATATACGAAACTTCATAGGAAAGCCGTCCGTTTTCATGCATCCG
>JAJZCT010000313.1 GCA_021828925.1 Planctomycetota bacterium | reverse complement strand
AACTGCTGATCGGAAGTTTCGGAAATGATTATACGTTTAAGTTCAACCTGTACGGCCATGCGGAAACTCCATTCCATGACCCGCCATCGGGCGGTTGCCAGCCAACGCTCATCATAAGTATACCCTTCTTTGCGTGTTCAAGTTATTTCAGCGCGGCGGAGGAGAGGTATGATCTGGCTTAAGGGCCCCCGCCCTGAAATCTCGGTGGACAAGCATCGGCGCGAATGGGGGGCACTGTGTACAGCGCATAAATTTATTTCTACAGCGCAAACGCCTCCAGTCAAGCGGGGGCAATTTCGCGGTTTTGGTGTCTATGTCATGCGAAAAGGGAAGCTCTCAGCGGCCGGGATAAATGCTTAAACATGTTGATGGTAGCGGGTTTGGCAGGTTTCGGCTCATGCGTGGCAGGCATCTGTGGTCCGAAGGCTGTTGATGATATGGGCGGTCAATCCGAATATTTCTGGTGCTGCTCCCCGGAGTTGACAAATAGTTCGGTGGGGCTTGCAATAAAAAAGTTTGTAACGCTTTTTTGCGGTACCTAAAGCTACTTTTGACAAGGAAAACTTCTATGGCGATTTCGGGCATTCGGGAAAAAATGAATCAAAGCCAAAAGCCGTTTATTATTGGGGGCATTGTTATGGTGTGTCTGGCCGTTGGACTGTTAATCTGGGAATTAAAGCCCGTCAGCGCGCCGTCCGCCCCCAGCAGTTATTATTTTTACGATATGTCCAATGGCAGTATTACCACGGAGCCGGCCGCCGCCATTTCGCCGCTGAAGGGTGCCGACGGTAAAGATACGCTGGTACAGGCATTTTTCTTCACCTGCAGCAGTTGTGGAGAAAAAAAGATCGGCTACCTGTTGAAGTATACGCGTCGGGCCAAGGCGGCAAAGGCTTATCTTGCCCGGCCGTCCAGCGGCACAATGACCCCTCAGCAATCCATGCAATTTGGTTCCTCCCTTTCCAAATACCAGGTCGCGGTAGCCATGGGCACACTGGTGCGTTTGCCAGCCAAAGGTTCGCACTGGTATCCGATCGCCGGTCCGATGGGTTCGCAAATCACCAGTCCGCCCCGTTGTTCCGCAAGCGCGCTGGCCAAACCCTGCTTCCCATGAACGATTCAACGCTGCCGTATTGCCCTAATGACACGCCGTTGATTCACGTGGACTGTCACCGAGAATAACCGTTAGCGCGGCAGCGGCACGGTTACATGTGCATTACCATCACATAAAAAACCGCACGTTACGCCCGTCCCGCGCTGCGTTGTTCTCCCACATGCCAGGCTGTCTCTGATTCGGTCCAAAAACAAAACCGGCCGCCTTCTCTATTTGATCGGGCGGCCGGCTTTAGGAAGGTGTATTAAAGGGGGAAAGTTCAATTTTAAATGGGCGAAATTGCCCGCAGGCAGCCCCTGATTTTATGACCGGCTAAAGGCCTGATCCCCACGGGCAAAGCCAGCCCGTGGGGATCTCAAGCGACTGTGTTATCGACCGCCTGGTGCCGTGGCCAAGTGAGCAACCTGTTGGCGGATTACAACTCGGCGGTTTCGGACGATTGCTTCCGCCGGGTGTGTTTTCAGTGTGGGAGAATGCCTCCGCATGGTCATCGCCTACCACACCATTTACGGAATGGGTATATTCCCCTGACCGCGCGGCAAGCGCCCTATTGCGGCTGTTCTTCCGCTGCCAAGGTGGACCGGACCGAGGCAAATTGACTGGCCGAGACCTGCCAATTGGGCTGCCAGTGCAGGTTCCACACATCCGCGAGTTGCACGCTCTCGGCGTGGCCGTCCGCGAAGACGAAATTAGTGGAGAATCCATGCCGATTAGTTATGTAACGGGTCATGTAGTCCCACCAGACGAAACCGCCGTAGCCGTTGGAAAGGCTGCTTCCTGGGCTGTCCCAGTTATCCGGGCCGCCGTCGGGCATTACGCCGTCGCCGATCAGCGGAGTGTTACTGTTAGGTTGGCCGCCGATTCCAAAAAAATCGCTGGATCCCCCGCCTGTCCAACCGGCCGGGGCAAAGTTTGGCGCGGTCTGCCCCGCCATAATCGGGGACGCCGAATAGTTGTACATCCAGTCGTTGAATGTATAGCTGCAAAAGAATGTGCCGGGGCCAAATTCCCCGGGTGGATTCAGAAAGGCATCGGGTACGCGCCCCGTGTTCATCGCCCCTCCGGTGAGATTTTCGCACATCACACTTGTCCACGGGGTCACCGCGTCAGGGGACGGCTGGTACCAATTGCCGTCGCTTCTAATTGTAGTCACCGGGCAAAGGAATACCTTGGGCGTCGCTTCAAATGGTGCCAGATACTCGAACCAATTCCCGGCATTCCAAGTCCCGACGTTTCCATTGGCCGTGTTATCCCAGTTACAGATCATTGTTGAGTATTCCGAGATGTACTCATTATACCCGACCCCCAATTGGCGCAAATTGGACTGACAAAGAGTGACTTTTGCCAGCTTTTGCGCTCTTGCCAATGCCGGCAGCAGTAACGCGATCAGCAGCGCGATGATGGAAATCACCACCAGCAGCTCAATGAGCGTGAAGCCTTTTGGCTTACGACCAAGATAATGTGTGACTTTCATAAATAAAGTCCTCCGAAAAAAAAGTACCTGAACCTTCCTGTTTTCAGTCCCGGGCGACACACCCGCGACTGCTTAGTTGTTTAATCGAGCATCTCGCATTAACAAGACATTATTAATAATAATGATCTAAAAGCTTGACGCCACTTCGTACAGCGCATAAATTTATTTCTACAGCGCAAAATGAATATTAGTATTTTGACGCCCAAATGGAGTGTTGTATTATGAGACAAACCACTAAAATCAAGCAAATTAGCCGGAAAAGGCGCAAACGGGTGGCATTATTCCTGGAGGATATGGGACCCTATGGTGAGCGCGCCTTGCAGGCCATCGCTCATTTTGCCAGGGGCCGGGGCACGTGGCGCGTGGACATGGCCAACTTTGGGGAAGTCACGGTAGACGAGATTGCCGCGGGTAAAGTGGATGGGGTCATCTTCGGGCAGTGGGAGGCCTTGCCGGCACTCGTGGATGGCATTAACCATAGCGGCGTGCCGGCGGTGGATATTTCCGGCGGTGATGAAGTCCAATCACCCCCCGCGCGTGTGATGCCCGATGACCGGGGCGTCGGAATAATGACGGCCGAACATTTTCTCGCACGCGGTTTTGAGCATTTTGCGTATTACGGTCTGCCCGAGGAATTTAATCACCGCTGGGAAAAAGCCCGACGAGATGGTTTCCGCGATACCTTGGCCAGCCGCGGCTTTTCAACGGATTGCTTCAGTGGTTCCGCCCGCGGCTGGAATGAACTCCATGATAGAGCCCATCTGGGGGCTTTGAGCCGCTGGTTGATAAAGCTGCCTAAGCCCTGCGCGGTGCTGGCTTGTATTGATGCCTTCGGCTATGAAATTTTGCGATTGTCACGGGAGTCGGGCATCGCGGTTCCTGAAGATCTCGCGGTGTGTGGTGTCGATAACCGCCTGTGGATTTGCATGTTGGCCAACCCCACCATTACCAGTATTCCCCTCGACGGTGCGCAGGCCGGTGCCCGCAGCGCCCAAGTACTTGACAAACTCATGGCCGGCCGCGCGGTTCCGCGCGAGCCGATACTCATTGCCCCGCTACCCATTGAACAGCGCGAATCCACCGATGTCTACGCTTTCCATGACGCCGACGTGGTGGAAGCTCTGCACTATATTCGGGATCATTGCAACCGACCGATCACCGTTGCGGATATCCTTCGGACAATTCCTGTTTCTCGAAGGTCACTGGAAATGCGGTTTAAGAGTCTCACGGGCCAAACACTTCAGGCGGAAATCTGGAGAGCGCATCTGGACCGCGCCAAGCGGCTGCTGCTGGAAACGGACCACTCCATCTATGACGTCGCCGAGAATTCCGGATTCCGGACAGCGGCAACGTTTAATGTCATGTTCCGCCGGACCTTTGACAAGACGCCTACCGAGTTTCGTCGGCAGGTTAAATTGCCCATGCCACAGGCGTAAATATCGGTTCGAGCAGGTTACCTTTGCAGGAGCGCTAACGGGTAGCAAATCGTATATAATCGTAAATGAGCCGATCAAGCGTTATGGACAGCGTTGATCCGCCTTATTGGAATTGTGCAGACAATGAATAAACTTACAAAGAAATCAATCGTGGATGTGGCACAGCAGACGCTGTATGCCCCGGAGGCATTTGACTTTGTGCGGGAAGGTCTGGAGGAAACCGTTCAACGCGTGCATCCTGCCGAGAGCGGCGAAGAAATGCCGGAAGGGCAACGGCATGTCTCGGGTCAGGACTTGGCCCGGGGTTTACGTGATTTAGCCATCTGCAAGTACGGGATTATGGCCGGTGCGGTATTGGCGCATTGGAATATTCACACTACTATGGACTTTGGTAAAATCGTTTTCGCCATGGTCGAAGGCGGTATGATGCACAAAACGCCGGAAGATAGCGTGGAAGATTTTCGGGATGTGTTTGATTTTGATGAGGCC
>JAJZCT010000312.1 GCA_021828925.1 Planctomycetota bacterium | reverse complement strand
GGGGTGAGGTTTTTCCAGGCCCACTGGCGTGGGGAAGCGTCCTCGGAAACAGCCATTCGACGCAGGCTCTTTTTTTCAAACCACATATATTTTCGCTGGCGGCCAATGCCGCCGCCTCATGCCCATGTTATCGCGCCCCTGAACCCAAATCATCGAGGGTATCAGCAGCGCTGCCGCCAAAATCGGGTGCCATACAAACGCGGCCCCGGCGGCAAACGACTATTGTATCCGCAGCGATCAGTGATCTAAAGCTGATCCGGCGTGCTGCCGCCTGATAAACGCTTAAAAAAGTCCGATAACCAATAAGGGGCGACAGGATAACGAAAAAAACATACTTTAAGTTGATAATTAATTTTTCTTTGCGAATTATTTTGTTGCCAAGATCAATAAAAATTGTGCGTTATCCAAGCCTATCCAAGGCTATCCAAGGCTATCAGCGCCGCTGTTTTAAACCGCGAACGTCATGTTTTTGTTGCGGCACCGCAAAGAAAACATAGCCCGGAAACGATGCCGGTACCGCGTTGCGGGGAGGCCGAAGAATGGAAATTCCATCATGGCTCGTGCGGCGCGTGCCAAGAGGCCTGCTGCACGATAAAATGCCCCGATGGAATTGTTGGATTTGCAATGAAAGCGAGTTTTTAATGTCATCCGGTAGCGGTCATAACCCATTTTCGGCTAAAAGTGTTATTGATACCCCCCTGGGAAAAAAGACAATTTATCGGCTTGATGCCTTGCATAAATTGGCGCCGGTGGATCACCTTCCCTACAGCATTAAGGTACTTTTGGAAGCCTGCCTGCGGCATTGCGATGGCCACCTTGTGACAGAAAAAGATGTGGAAGCGGTGCTGCGCTATGACGCGAAGAAAACCGGCTCGGCGGAAATTCCGTTCATGCCGGGTCGCGTGGTATTGCAGGATTTTACCGGTGTGCCGGCGGTGGTGGATCTCGCCGCCATGCGCGCCGCGATGAAGCGACTGGGCGGTGATCCGAAAAAAGTCAATCCGCTGGTGCCGTGTGATCTGGTCATTGACCATAGCGTGCAGGTGGATGCCTTTGCCAATGGCATGGCGTTGCAGATTAACAGCGAACTGGAATTCCAGCGCAATCAGGAACGCTATCAGTTTCTGAAATGGGGACAGCAGGCGTTTGATAATTTCCGTGTGGTGCCCCCGGCTACGGGCATTGTGCATCAGGTGAATCTGGAATATCTGGCCAGGGTGGTATGGGAAAAGGATGGCGTTTTGTATCCGGATTCGCTGGTCGGAACCGATTCGCATACGACAATGATCAATGGCCTGGGAGTGGTGGGCTGGGGTGTCGGCGGCATTGAGGCGGAAGCGGTTATGCTGGGGCAGCCGATTTACATGCTGCTGCCGGAAGTCGTGGGCTTCAAACTCACCGGCAAACTGCGCGAGGGATGCACGGCGACGGATCTGGTGCTGACGGTTACACAGATGCTGCGCGAACATGGCGTGGTGGAAAAATTTGTGGAATTTTATGGTCCGGGTCTGGCGGATATGCCGCTGGCCAACCGGGCCACCATTGCCAATATGGCACCGGAATATGGCGCTACCATCGGCTTTTTCCCCATTGATGAGCAGACCTTAACCTACATGCGTTTGTCGAGCCGGGATGAGAATCTTGTCAGAACGGTTGAGCAATACGCCAAAGCCCAGGGGCTGTGGCGGGACGAAAGTCACAAGATTGTGTACTCCAGTACGCTGGAACTGGATCTCAGTCAGGTTGAGCCATCACTGGCCGGCCCGAGGCGGCCCCAGGATCGCATCGCGCTGACCGCGATGAAGTCGCAGTGGCGACAGGATTTGTCCGTAACCTACGGAAAAAATGGAGCAACAAAAGGCTCCAATCTGGAAAGCTGGCAGGATGAAGGCGGAAACCTGGCAACGCTGCGGGCGCCCGCCACGGCTGATGCCGGACTTGATGGCGTGCCGGTGGAATATGATGGTCAGGAATTTCGCCTCAAGCACGGTGCCGTGGTAATCGCCGCGATTACCAGTTGCACCAATACCAGTAATCCAAGCGTGATGGTGGCCGCCGGACTGGTGGCACAAAAGGCGGCGGCACGCGGGTTAACGCGCAAGCCATGGGTGAAAACTTCTCTGGCCCCCGGTTCCAAAGTGGTCGTGGAATATTTAACGGCGGCCAATCTCATGACGGCGTTGGAATCCTGCGGGTTTTATCTTGTCGGCTTCGGCTGCACAACATGTATTGGAAACTCCGGGCCGCTGCCGGAACCCATTAGCAAAGCCATTAACGCCCATGATCTGGTGGCGGCGGCGGTGCTTTCCGGCAATCGGAATTTTGAAGGGCGCATCAGCCCGGATGTGAAAGCCAATTATCTGGCCTCGCCGCCGCTGGTGGTGGCATACGCACTGGCCGGTACGGTGGATATTGATTTGAATAATGAGCCGATCGGCACGGATAAATCGGGACAGGCGGTCTATTTGCGAGATATCTGGCCGAGCCAGAAGGAAATCGCCGAGGCTGTGGCCAAGTCTGTACTGAGTTCGCAGTTCAAACGTGAATACGCCAACGTGTTTGCCGGTTCAGAGGAATGGAAGGCGATAAATACCGGCACCGGAGATCAATTTGAATGGGATCCGAAGAGCACCTACATTCAGGAACCTCCGTTCTTTGTTGGTATCAAGCCCCAGGTGGAGGCAATTAAACCCATCAAAGCGGCAAGATGCCTCGCCTTTCTGGGAGATTCCATTACCACCGATCACATCAGCCCGGCGGGATCGATCAAAAAGGCCAGTCCGGCCGGTAAATTCCTCACGGAAAATGGCGTTGAGCCGAATATGTTTAACAGCTATGGATCGCGGCGCGGCAACGACCGCATTATGACGCGGGGAACATTTGCCAATATCCGGGTGAAAAATAAGCTGGCACCGGGAACAGAGGGCGGCGTTACCACCGATCTGCTGGACGGGCAGGTTAAACCTATCTTTGATGCCAGCACGCATTATAAGCAGACTGGAGTTCCGCTGATTGTGCTGGCGGGCAAAGATTATGGCATGGGATCCAGCCGGGACTGGGCGGCCAAGGGGACATTTCTGCTTGGCGTGCGGACGGTGATTGCGGAATCGTTTGAGCGCATTCATCGCAGCAACCTCGTGGGCATGGGCGTGCTGCCGCTGACGTTTAAGAAGGGGCAAACCGCGGCCAGCCTCGGACTGACGGGCCGGGAAACATTTGAAATTCATTTGGCCGATGATCTGACTCCACGACAGGATGTGAAGGTTACCGCGGTAAAAGAGGACGGCGGAAAAATTGAATTCGTAACCACCTGCCGCATTGATACGCCGGTGGAAGTGGAATACTACCGCAACGGCGGTATCCTGCACACCGTGCTGCGGCGCATGGCAAAATAACCGGAAATCGCCCGCATGTCCGATCGCGATCGTCGTTATTGCTCAACGGATGTTGCAGCATGTGCCGGCATGCCGCGGTACCGTACGGCGCAACCGCGCCGCCGGTACAACAGGCGAATTGGCACAATACACTTGCTGTGCGGTCGCTGTGGATAAACCGCGCCCAGCGCCAAATTGACGAAACTACGGCCGCTGCGCTGTTGTTGAGCAAATCTTTGTGCGATGGAAATTATACGGTATCATGCTGCTTGCTTCCCGGTTCTGAAATGGAATGGTTTCAGGCCGTTAATGACCGGGAAAAATAACTTGGATCTTTCCGCGGAAAAGCAGGAGGTTGTTATGACCTTCCAATATGCCCATATCAGGTTTTATCTTTGGCTTAGTTTTGCCGCACTGGCCGCGTTTTTTTACCCATTACAACTGCCTGCGGCGGAGCTTTTTATCGGCGACAAAAATGCTGTTGCTCAATACACCACATCCGACAAGGTCTTGAACCGCTCGCTTATTTCCGGGTTAAAACTTACCTTTGGTGTTGCTATCTCCAAAAACGATATTTACGTGGCCAATGAAGATTCCGGTGTGATCGGGAAATACTCCATCACCGGAAAAGCACTTAACGCATCGCTGATTTCCGGCCTGAACGGTCCAGCCGGAATTGCGATTACCGGAAACCGGATATTTGTTGCCAATTATCGGTCGGATTCGATCGGCGAATATACCACTTCCGGACGCGTTATTAATGCGGCGCTTATTTCAGGTCTGGCGGGTCCGGAAGGCCTTGCTGTGGTGGGCCGGGATATTTACGTCGTAAATTTTGGTGCCGGCACGGTAGGAAAATACACCCTGTCCGGCCGCGTAATAAACAGTGCGTTGATTTCAGCATTACCGGGTCCGGAAGGCATTGCCGTAGCGGGAGACAATCTTTTCCTGGCGTGCGACGGTGCCGGAACCATCGGAAAATATACGCTCTCCGGGCAGGTGGTGAATGCCGCATTCATTTCCGGATTACATGATCCCTTTGGATTGGCAACGTTGGGAGGCCGGCTGTTTATCGCTGAGCAATGCGCGAAAGGACAGATTCAAGAATACACCACCGCTGGAAAGCTTGTTCACCTAACACT
>JAJZCT010000311.1 GCA_021828925.1 Planctomycetota bacterium | reverse complement strand
GTTCCGGCATGGATGCAACTGCTCTGAAAGCGGCATGCGCTTTATACGGTATGGCAGTTAAAACAGTGGTGCCGGTAGAAAGTTGTGAAATTGCTGAAGCCGGAAAAATACTGGAAAACTGCTACCGTTGTATCAACATCGCGTTGATTAATGAACTGAAAATAATTCTCGACCGCATGGGTATTGATGTCTGGAAAGTTATTGCCGCCGCCAAAACCAAACCATTTGGGTTCCAGGCATTTTATCCCGGTCCCGGGCTCGGGGGTCACTGCATTCCCATTGATCCGTTTTATTTAAGCTGGAAAGCCAAGCAGTATGATGTCACGGCACGCTTTATCGAATTGGCCGGCGAGTTAAATACGGCCATGCCTTATCACGTGATTGGCAAGGTAGCCGAGTCGCTCAATAATGTCGGTCGTGCCATTCGCGGATCAAGAATTTTGGTGCTGGGCCTGGCGTATAAAAAAGATGTTGATGATCTGCGGGAGTCGCCTTCCGTTGTGCTTATCGAACAACTCAAGAGCCGCGGCGCACGCGTTGATTATAACGATCCGTTCATACCCCGCACGCATCCGCAGCGGCAGCATGATCTGAAAATGAAGTCCGTTACGCTCACGGCTGCAAATCTTAAGAAATATGATCTTGTGTTGATCGCGACGGATCACTCGGTTTATGATTGGAAATTTATCGTGCAGCACGCCCGATGTATTGTAGATACGCGCAACGCCACCGCCGGTATCCGCGTGGGTCGCGCTAAAATAACCAGGGCCTGAACTGACAAGCGAGCAGACGCAGTAAATTAAAACAGCCCGAGCGAATTCAACTCAACATAAACAGGTTGTCCTGTATAATTATCCCGTTGCGGCCGTCGCAATCGTGAGGAGTATTGGAATGAACCGCCGGTATCTGTTGCCCTTTAAAACCAAACGTCTGCCGCAAATCCATACGGATATATTAATCATCGGCGGTGGGGTGGCCGGCTTGCGGGCAGCGGCGGCAGCGGCGGCCGAATCACTGGATGTGCTGGTGGTGTCCAAGCATCAGTTGTCGGAATCAAACACCTATTATGCCCAAGGCGGCATCGCCAGCGTGATGCAGGCGGATGACAGCTTTCAGAGCCACATTGAAGATACCCTGACCGTGGCGTGCGGATTGGGCGACAGGCCGGCTGTGGAAACGGTGGTTCGGGAAGGTCCCGCACGCATCGAAGAACTGATACGTTGGGGGGCGAATTTTGACCGCGAAACGGACGGTCGACTGGCCTTTGGGCGTGAGGGAGGGCATTCCTTTGCGCGGATTGTCCACGCGTTGGGCGATGCCACCGGGCGGGAGTTGGCCAACTGCCTCATGGGCGTGGTCCGCAGCCATGAGCAGGTATCAATTCTGGAACATACGTTTGTTCTGGATTTAATAACGCAGGAGAATCGTGTTCTGGGCGCACTGGCTTGGAGTCAGCAGCGCGGATTGTTCGTCATGTTCGGTCGCAAAACCCTTCTGGCCAGCGGCGGAGCGGGAGCTTTGTATCGGGAAACAACCAATCCCTCCATCGCCACCGCGGATGGGCACGCCATGGCCTGGCGGGCGGGCGCAACACTTAGAGATATGGAAATGGTACAATTCCATCCCACAACTATTTACATCGCCGGCTCGGCGCGATCTCTGGTTAGTGAAGCCGTGCGTGGTGAAGGAGCGAAACTTATTGACCGGGCTGGCTATCGTTTTATGCCGGATTATCACCCGCAGGCCGACCTGGCTCCGCGCGATGTGGTTTCGCGCAGCATCATGGCCCAGATGGCCAAAACCCGCACAACGCATGTATTTCTTGATTGCCGGCACATCAGCGAAGCGGCGTTCAAGATACGATTTCCAGGCATTTACCAGGTGTGCATGCAGTTTGGCATTAATCCATCACGCCAACCCATCCCAGTACATCCCAGTGCCCATTACATGGTGGGCGGAGTGGCGTGCGATCTGCTCGGCCGTACGGATGTTGAGAATTTATACGCCATCGGGGAGGCCGCCTACAGCGGGCTGCATGGGGCCAATCGGCTTGCCAGTAATTCACTTATTGAGGCGTTGGTCTTCGGGAAGCGGGCTGGTGAGGATGCAGCAGCCGCCCTGGCCGGGCACAGCCGTTCTTTGGAAGTTCCGATGTTGGCTGCGGAAATTGCGCCCAGTGAACGCACGGAATTCGACATTCAGGATGTCTTTGGTTCTTTGCGATCATTAATGTGGCGCAATGTCGGCATTGAACGTGTCGGACCGCGGCTGGATGAGGCCTTGGAAATTATTGAGTTTTGGTCCCACTACCTTCTGGACAAAGTATTTGATAAACCCGCCGGGTGGGAATTGCAGAATATGCTGCAAATGTCGCGCCTGATTTCAGCCGCCGCAGGTGTGCGGCAGGAAACCCGCGGCGTGCACTACCGCACCGATTATCCGGAACGCGATGACCGCAACTGGAAATGCCACTTGGATTGGCGAGCCATGTCAAAAATCCCAATGAAAATCGCGGTGAATAACGAATCCGCGGACGCCAAAGGCAGTGTGCCATGAAAGTAGATAATCCGGCCCCAAAGCTGCGCGACTGAATTTGAGATTCAGTTTTGACTGAGCCTCGGCAGCGCCGAGATAATTTTGTTGCATCGCTCCCAGATTTTAACCGCTAACTCGCTGAATCGAGTCACCTCTTGGGAAGTGAAAGACTTCGGTATCGCCGGTGCGGTCCAGTCGCCGTTCGCGTTTTGGAACGGGTATTCTGTGTTCCGCTGGTGAGGTGCCCCCGGCACCGGCCTGCGCGGCGCAAAACTGGATAGAATTCTGCTTTCTTCGCGATAGTACTCATTGAATAATTTGGCTATCTTATCGAGGATCTCGCCAAGGTTCTTGGGGTCAAGCGAGTGTCGAATGACTTGCGCCAAGCGGTCCACGTCATGTTTGTAATAATGGCTGGTGGATATCTGGGTGATTTTGGCATGTTGCAGGCCTGCATTGTGGTGCAGGCTTCTCAGCCCGCTCGATCGGATCCTTGTGAATGGTTGCAATTTCTATAATATTTCAAAGTGTTCATACGCCATTTTCCATGCTTGTTTGGCGGCTTCGGGGCGGTAGGACTCTCTGCGATCACTGGCGAAGGCATGGGGGCCGTCGAACAGGGCCAGGGTATAGCGTTTCTTATGTCTGCCGAGAGCTTCCACGATGCGCGCATGTTCTTCGGGCGGAATGTGTGTATCTTGGCTGCCATACGCGAGAAACAGCGGGGCGGTGAGGTTGGTGAGATTTTCCTCCGTAAGCAGGCTCGTGCGGCCCATGCGATCCGGTGCTACGGGGGCGATGGAGCCGCCGTAAAAACAAACTGCGGATTTAATTCGTGCACCGAGTTTACATGCAGCCATAAAGCTGATCCGCCCGCCCATGCAAAACCCAATAATGCCGCATCGCGAGGTGTCCACCTCCGGTTGATTCGTGAGGTGGTCGATGCTTTGTGTGATGTGCTGAATAATAGCGCCGGAATCGAGATTTTTGGCGGTGTCCATGGCACCTTGAATATCGGTATAACTGAATACCTTGCCGTCAAATAAATCTGGTACGACCGCACAATAACCATTTTGTGCAATCTGCGTCGCAACGGACTGAAAATGCTCATTAAGCCCGAAGACTTCAAACACCACAATAATCAGCGGACGTTTTGTCGCGCCGATGGGGTGCGCATAAAACGCCCGACGGCTGGGAACTGGTTCAATCCATGTTGTATGTATTTCATTGGCCATAGACGAATACCTCTTTGGGACGTACCAAATAGTCTAACACGGTGCCCCGCATAGCGCAACGACTCCCCCGCGCTCGTGACACCGCATTCGATACGCTGGAACGCAACTGTGGGTGCGAAAAAAGCGACGGCTAATATTTATTTTGCTGCAGCAATGGCCCCGGCGTAATCCGGTTCTTGCCCGATTTCCGGAACTAACTGCACATACTTAATTGTTCCGGTGCCATCAGCTACGATCACCGCTCGGGCCAGCAGGCCGGCCAACGGTCCGTCCGCAATCGTTAATCCGGTGAGATTGCCGAACTCCGGATGGCGGAATGTTGAAAGCGTCACAACGTTTTTAATTCCCTCCGCCCCGCAAAAGCGGTTTTGCGCAAACGGAAGATCCGCGGAGATACACAACACTGTGGCGTTGGCAAGACCTGCCGCATCAACATTAAATTGGCGAACCGAGCGGGCGCAAACCGATGTATCAATACTGGGAAATATGTTGAGGATGATCGTCTTTCCCGCCAGTTCCGGGGATTTCAATAAACTTAAGTCCGATTTGGTTAAGGTAAAAGCCGGAAGCTTTCCGCCCACTTTTGGAACGTCGCCAACGGTGTGAATAGGACTGCCTTTGAAAGTAATATTAGCCATTACAAACTCCTTATGGTTGGTCAGAATTCCACTATCGGCCAATGCCGATTTTCGCCGCATCATTCTAAACGCATTTCTGTTTTTCACCAACCGTATCATTAGGATTTAATCC
>JAJZCT010000310.1 GCA_021828925.1 Planctomycetota bacterium | reverse complement strand
AGAAACCCCGGCATGATTGACATCCACTGGTATCCTGGGAGCAATAGTGAAGTGACCAACGGCAACATCCAGCCGGCGCTTGTGAAGGAAAAGCAGATGGTCACCTCCGCCGACCCTGCCGCGGCCAATAACCCATTTGTTGTCAGCGAAGCGGGGCTGAATCAAGGCGTGAACCAATATGACCAGCAACCCGCAGTCACAACATTCAATTACGGTGTTATGATGGCTGATTATGCGGTGCAGGTATTCAACGCGGGATGGAATGGAATTTCCGCATGGGATATTGACGATGCCATGCACGTGGATAATGGACAACCGGCTACCAATCCACCGGGGCCCAATACCCTCAAAGTGTGGGGTTTCTGGAACTCGCAGGGCGCGGCCATGAGAAATCCCTCGGCATTTGACATTCGTCCATGGTTTTACACGTGGTCTCTGATGTCGCGCTTATTCCCCAGCGGTACCGCGATTGCCGGAAGTTCCGTACCGACGAACTTGCGTAATTTTCGTATGCTCACCGGCACACGCATAGTCAATGGAAAATCCGTCATCAGCATAGAACTCGTCAATGACGGTTCCAGCGCCGAAAACATTCTGATTAAAATTCCCACCGTGACCACGCCCGTCAACTTGACCCAATACTCTTATTTTCAGAATTACATGCCGGTGGATGCCAACGGTTTTGCAGTACCATCGGAGGTATTCAATCAGGTGAATCTCAGTAATGGACTGCAGATCAACATGCCGGCCGATGGGGTAATGTTTCTCACCGATGCCCCAGTGCCCGAACCCGGGTCGTTGAGTCTGCTTCTGCTTGCCGGTTCGGCCATAATGGCAAGGCGATTGCGATATCGGTCGATGGCCGGTCAGCTATAAGCCCAAGTCTTGCGCGATGGATCGGTTAACCCCGGGAGAAATGCTTGAGTTGGGCACCATTGCCGGAACAACTTAATGCCACACGCCCGGGTCCCGGTGCGCAGTCAATTCCGCAACCCCGGCCGCAACGGCAAGGGTTTGCTGCGCAACAATGCGTGTTGCCACTGCTGGGAAAATTTTGCAAACGGTTGCCACACTTCAGGATTACGCTGGCGCCCTGGGTGCTCGGCATGCGGCAAAATGACCATTTCGACGGGAGATTTAATTTCATTAAGTGCGGCCAACACGTCCGGAGGCGGGCAGGTTTCATCAATAAGTCCGACACTGGCCAGGACCGGACAACGGATGCGGGTGACAAAATTTGCCACATCATAATAGCGACTGGTTTGGCGCACCTGCCGAGGGTTTTTGCCTTGCACCTGGTTAAACCAGTAAGGCCAGCTTGGTTTGCACCCATCGAGCGGAGCTAACATATTACAGCCCGCCGGAGCCTGAACGATTGCGGCAGAGATACCGGCAGGATGCAATCCGGCGAGCATAAGCGTCTGAAGTCCGCCCTGGCTTGAGCCGATAACCAGAAGGGTCTTGCCATTCCAGTATTTACTATGATGCAGATACTGCAAAGCCCGGTAGCAGGATAGATACATGCGTAAAAAGTAGCTTGTGTCCGGATGGGTATTTCCAATTGCGGGATAATCGTTAAGCGGGCCAGCGCTGATCTTTTCATAAAAGCCCGCCGGCCTGGCAATGGGCAGATCATGGGCTGAAATATTAAGCGCCAGCCAACCGGATTTCGCATAGTGGGTAACCCAACTCTTATCAAGCGGATAAACTCCCGCCCACTGCAGGATAAGTACCGCCGGGAATGTCTTACCTTTTGCAGGCCGCGCCAACTGACCGCGGATAAGCGACCCCTTGATGTTATTCATGTGAATATGCCAATATTTCACCCCCGGAACATCGGAACTTTCGCCTTTCAATTGGATGTTGACGGGAATTCTTTCGAGTCGGGCAATTTGTTTTTTCCAGAATGGCCAGAATTTTTTTGGACACTCCGCCGCTGGACGGATTTTTCGCGGATCAGCCACGGCACCGGCCAGTTCACGAAACGCGTGGTGCCTTCCGCCGCCAGTAACCACCAGAAGCAGCGAGCCAGGTGCCGTAAAAGTGGCCCCTACCGCGCTCACGTCATGATGAAACACCAGCGGCCCGTGACTGACCACCGTCCAATCATTACGCAAAACCTTGAACGCCGCCCGCGGCGGCGCTCCATGCCCGTGGAACACTATCTTCCAATCGACACTCTGACCGGTACGATAGACGCCACCAGGCACATTAGAAGAGATGGTGAATGCAGCACCATGGGACATATTGGTGCAGCATGCCATGAGCACTGCCGCACCGAGAACCATAATGCATCTGCGCCAAAAAGCCCGATTGGAACAAGATTCCGTCATAACACGTCCTTTCTTTTGCTTCCCGGTTTGACCCACTGCCCACTGGCGCAGACGTCAAACTCCATTTCATATATTCCCGATGCATCCGTTACCGCCGGGGCCGGGAATCAGCATCGCCATTACAACCTGTGAGGCCGATCAATTCCAACTGAATTCTCAGCAACCCCAACATGCAAGTTGCCGGATCGCCGGCAAGTCAGCAACGCCGCCGATGCTGGCTGAAGGATTATCGTAAAGATGTGGTTGTGAGACGTAAGCAACTTGCTGGTGGGATAGCCCACCGGCCGACCGTCCGTGGTGTCATCAAATGTCACCCCCCCAAATCGCAAATGGTTTTCTGAAGAAATACCGGGCGCGGAAAAAACCTGCAGCTTACCGTTCCGGCTGGCCAGCAACCGCAAGTGGACCGCAACCGCTCTACGAACATGCTTGTTAATAAGTACCACCCGAACGGTGCGATGGTCATCCTGCGCCGCCCAGATGTTGACCAAGTCATCCGCCACGCCGTGCTGAAAAACAGAAATCAGGTGACCCTCTTTCTGCATTGCTTGAGCAAAAATCCAGAGCGCATAGTACAGGGGAGCCACGGCCACACGCCGGTGGTGGAATGAGAAGGGCGCGTAACAGCCGGCCATGTGGAAATTGATGCCGGCAGCACCGGCACTGGCAGTTTCAAAGAGCGTATCGAGCCCCCAGAGTGCGGAAGCCATGGTATTGCTGACACCGGCCTTGCCACCGCCGTTGCAGGAGTTCGCCTCGCCCCATCGCACCGGAATACGGTAGGGTCTGGCAAGCTTGATAACAGGTTGCAATAAGGTGGAAAACAGAGTGGAACTGGAAGGCTGCAAAAGATGGCGAATACTGGGATACATCGCCGAGGCTTTGTCCTTGCTCTTGATTTCCAACGGGTAGTAATGATAGGTTGCAACGGCCAGATTCTGGTGTTCAAGAGAGATAAATCGGCTGGCATCGACGCTCTTTAGCCAACCGCAGCACATCGCGGGGCCTGCCAGCGGAATATTCCATCCGTCTGTTGCATGTATGGCGGAAACATATCGGTTAAAATTCCGGATATAATCAGCAAAAGACCAGTTTCCGGGCCGATAATGATCCCAACTTGCATAGCCATCCGGCTCGTTGCCGATCTCAAAGGCCATGATAGAACCCTTTGGAAAGCCATTCTCAGCAGCGCGCACCCATTGGGCGGCCAATGCAGGTCGATTGCAAGCCAGATTTAACCCCAAAATCAGCGGGCAATGAGTTCTTTGCTGTACCGCGCCGAGATCATGGATAAATCGTGGCGTAATATTGAACGTTGCCTTGGATGGTTTTGGAGAGACGGCGGGGAGATTCCAGATGGAAACATCCTCCGAATTTCCGCCAATTCGCAACACCGGCGGCCCAATGAATGCGGCCAAATTATTCATCATCTGACTAAAAAGCCGCCGGTTACCATTTTTTGCACCGGTAAGATATCGTACTTGCGAATACTCAATTGACAGCCCAAGAAAATGCGGTGGCAGCGATTTCGTTTTCCAGATCGCCGGACGAACCACAACATGTAAACTTTCTTTTATGGACGCATTTCCCGCAATTACAGATCCGGCGGTGAGCAACAGCACGCAGGCAGCCACAGCATAAGTCGCACCAGCCTTAGACAGGCGGTAGATTGCCTGCCGACGGATGGCATCGCCTTTGCGGGCATACGGATTGTCACAACGCGTTGCAATATGGCTTGATACCTTGTTAAGAGTTGTTTGTTGGTTGGACGCAGCACTGATGCGCATGGCTTTGAACATAAAAATCCTCATCAACCCGAACGCACCCGAAACAATGGCGTGAACCCCGCTTCGACGTGCCGTCACGTTTAGCAACTATAACAGCCGCAATAATCGATTTCTCGCATAATGGACATTATTTCTTGCAGCGGGAGACGGGGCAGGTTCGGCATGAGATTTAATCGCTTCCGAGCTTTCGTTTCAAATTTCCTGGCGTGAGTCCCGTGATTTTTTTAAATGTGCGACACAGCCGGTTGGCGTTGCCAAAACCGGATTGCCGGGCGATGACGGGGAGTTTCAGATCGGTTTGCAGAAGAAGGTTTCTGGCGTAGGTAAATCTGTGAAAGGCCAATTCATCCGCCAGACTGCGTCCCACGATCTTTGTGAAATCCGTGTGGAGTTGCCGCTGCAAGAAATAATGTCCATTATGCGA
>JAJZCT010000309.1 GCA_021828925.1 Planctomycetota bacterium | reverse complement strand
AGACAGGCCCAGCAGAGAGGCCAAAAATGAATAAAATAGATCCGTCCCCGCTTCGCTTCCCGAGCCGAACACGATAATTTTTTCCGGGTGAAATTGCTCAATAATACGATTCACCATCTTTCGGGCGACTGCCTAATACGTGGCTTGTGTTTGCATCATATTGAAGCCTCCTATCGTGGTACCGCCAGCAGTATAGCGGCCAATAACTGATTTTACTTGATGGCAGAAGGAAAAATCGCCGCGCGTGCATTGGCCGGCCCTGAGGTAACTGCTGCGAATTATCTGGGTTTCCAGATTGTCAGGTTGGGTATGGAATCAAAGTCGTCATCCTAAGCAGCTATTTACATGACGCGAGGTTATGCCCGTCCTCGGTCAAGCTCACGAGGGGGTGCCTGCGCATACGTCTGGAAAGAGATTGCTGGGAATTATTTGAATTCTACCAGGAACTGGTTTCAGTTCCCTCCATTCTAGAAATTTCCCCGGTAGTGGAGCTTGAATGGAGATTTCAGCAAGCCGTCCTGCGGGGCCTGCTTGCGGGTCCCGCAGGGGAACTGGATATCACTGATTTCCTCATTGAGGAGGGGGCCAATCCAGACTCGACGGTGGGACCCGTACTTCATATCAGGGGAGCCCTAAAATTCTGGTCCCTTTCGGTGCAACTGGCTCCAGAGGCTTGGAAGATCGCCTTCCGAGACACAAAAATCCCCGTCGCGCCGACTAAACTGAGAGGCTCGCCATAATCTGCGGATTTCTAAAATGTTTGGAGATCGATGACCACGGATCAAAAATCTGGAAGTCCCGGTGGTTCACTGATCCTTGCTCATTTTTTTCTGTCCCGGCCCGGCGGCTTGTGAGGGCACCGATTTTCAGGATTTGCCGGGGCGGTTTATCATGGTCCACGGTGATGGACTATCGCAGTTCTTCGCGGGGGGGAGTTTTCCACTTTCAGGTTTGGGCAATGGGTGCGTATGGAAGCTAAAAAAATGCAATTGATGGCAGAAATCGACAATCTGATTGAGCGCCTCTCCGATCCGCTGTTAGCGTCGGATCAACGGCATGGCTGGGATGAAAAGAACCAGGCCGTGATGTTAAAATATTACCAGGACCTGCGCTGGCGGCTCGTCAGTGGCGGTCCGCTGAAGCCCCCGGATATTTATGGGCTTGCGCGGGGATTGAACGATCTGGGAATATGGGGAGGATTGCTGGAGAATAGTGCTTACCGGATCGCCAGCGAGCTTCGCGCCCAGAAATCGCTTTTTAAGTTAAGCTCGTGATTGGATGTCTGGGGCGGTCACGTATACTTCGGGCGGGAGAATGTGACTTCGGTACCTCTTTTTTGAGGACATCATGACAAGGGCGGCTGACCAAAAAAAACTTTGCGCTTATTGTCCGTATGTTGAACGAGCGGCTGGCCGATCCCCTCTTGCCATCGGATGTTCGGCATGGTTGGACGGAGGGGCAAAAAGTTCGAGCGGCGGGATACTTTTCGTCGCTTGCGGCAAGGCTGGCGGGTGAGGGGGCGCAGGTGATTGTTAATGGTCGAACGGAAGCACGCGTGCAAGCTGCGGCGGCACAGATAAAACATTGGCATAGCGGGGCAACCGTTCGGGCAGTTGCGGCTGATCTTGGGACGGCGGCGGGGGTGGCGCGGCTTGTAGAGGTGGTGAAAGAAGTGGACATTCTGGTAAATAATCTGGGGATTTTTGAGCCGATACCGTTTGAAAAAACCGGCGACGAAACTTGGTTGAAATTCTTTGAAGTCAATGTGCTTAGCGGCGTGCGTTTGAGCCGCCAATATCTGCCGATGATGCTCAAGAAGAATTGGGGACGCATCATCTTTATTTCCAGTGAATCAGCATTGCAGGTTCCCGCGGAGATGATTCATTACGGCATGACGAAAACCGCGCAGATTGCCGTGGCGCGTGGATTGGCGGAACTGACCGCTGGAACCGCTGTGACGGTCAACAGTGTTTTAGCAGGGCCGACTCGATCCGAAGGGGTGGAGACTTTTCTGGCGGACTTGGCCAAAGCGGGAAAGACGGATGTATCCGCAATTGAAAAGGAGTTTTTCAAATCGGTGCGTCCCAGCAGTCTTCTGAAGCGGTTCGAGACGCCGGAGGAAGTCGCTGCGTTGACCACATTTTTATGCAGCCCCTTGGCCAGCGGTACCAATGGTGCGGCGGTGCGGGCGGAGGGCGGCGTGGTGAAATCGGCATTTTGAGGGTTGGCACCTGGCATTTCGTATTCGGCATCTCGCAATTTCGGGAGGCGAACCCGCACCGCAGGCGGGTGCGGCTAACCGGGGCGATGTTACGTTTTTGCCAATAGTTGCACGGCTGCGGGCTGCAGGTTGGGGGCGGTGGCGCGTACGCGGATAATTCCACCGGTGTAATTTGCACGGGCCAAGACCATGCACAATCCGTTAAAAGCGCTGCGATAGTTGGCCTGATTGGGTTGCGGACATGCGGGATCGCCATTACCGACGCCGGCATTCATGCCTGCGCCGGTAACGCTGAATCGGACTTTGTTGTCGGCGGTGGGCACGATGCGGCCGGCGGAATCCACGACGGAAACCGCGATGGGAACCGTATCCTGGCCGTCGGCGCGCAGCACATAGCGGTCGGGCGTCAGCAGCAGAGCTGCGGGCCGACCGGTGGTTTCGATGCGGTGTATCGCGGACAGGGAGCCATGATTATAGCCGTAGGCTTCAATATGGCCCGGCGCATAGGGTACATCCCACTGGATGTGTTTGAGGCGGGGCATGGCTTTGGTGCCATAGCTGGCGCCATTGACGCGCAATTCAATGTCATCACAGTTGCTGTAGCACCATACTCGAATGGTTTTTCCTTCATGCCCGTGCCAATTCCAATGCGGGAAAATGTGAACCAATGGCTTATCATCCCACCATGCTTTGTAATACATGGCGACATCTTTGGGGAAGCCGCACATATCCAGCAGGCCAAAATGCGAGTTAATTGACGGCCAGCCGCACGGGGTTGGTTCGCCGCGATAATCAAATCCGGTCCAGACGAATCCACCGGCGATGAAGGGTCGCACGGCCACGGGTTGCCAGGACTTTTCCGGATCACCATGATACGCACTGACGAGGCCCAGGGGGATATCGGTTTTGTAGATACCACGATCACTGGTATTGCTGCCGATTTCACTGCCGAACATTTTCAGGTGCGGATAGGCCTTGTGGAATCGATTATAATTTTCCGGGTCGTAGTTACAGCCCTGCAGATTCTCAACGGTTTCAAAGCCGTGCAGCCGCTGGAAATCAGCGTTTGCATCCCACCCGATCTGCGCCTTGCCCCAGTTCCCATTCATAGCACAGGTAATCGGTCGTGTGCGATCATACTTATGGACCGATTGCATCAGGGCCGCAAAAACTTCCTTGCCATAGTGCGAGTTCTGCACCTTGTACTCTTCATTGCACAACGACCACATGATGATACTGGGGTGATTGCGGTCGCGCAGGACCATTTCATCGACATGCCACATGTTCTTATACGGATCGCCCACAGCGGTCTTGGGGCCATAATCATCGCCGAGCCGTCGGTTTTCATCCATCACCAACATGCCCAGTTCATCGCATGCATCATAAAATGCCGGGGCCATTAAATTGTGCGAACAGCGTACGGCGTTGCAGCCGATTTCCTTAAGCTTACGCACGCGCCAGTACCAGAGGCTGTCCGGCGCACCGATGCCCACGCCCACAAAATCCTGATGGTTGCAGGTTCCTTGGAGTTCCACATGCTGTTCGTTAAGGAAAAAGCCTTTATCAGCGTCATAGCGTAAGGTGCGAATGCCGAATTTCTGAGTATGGGCATCCACCAGCGATCCGCCACGGAATATCTGCGTGGTCAGCGTGTAAAGATTGCGATTTTCCAGGGACCACAGAGCAACCTGCTTCAACGCGGCAACTTGGGTTATGGATCCGGATTCGCCTGGGGAAAGAATCAATTCATTGGAAAGGCGTGCCACGCTTTGTCCCAGCGGATCCGATACCGTTGACACAATTTCGCAGGTATGCCGCTGGTGAGATTCATTGACCACACTGGTTTGAATGGTTAAATCCGCGGAGGGGTTATCAAGTACATCATGCACATCGCTGATGACATAAACGCCCCAGGGCAAAACATGCACCGAGTCGGCAACATTGAGCCGGACGTGACGGTAGATGCCTCCGCCCTCATACCACCAGCCTTCAAACTTGGTGGGATCCACATACACTGCCAAGACATTATCGCCGCCGAAATTTGCGGATTTGGAAATATCAAATCGAAACGGCGTGTAACCGCCCCGATGGCGTCCGAGCAGCTTTCCATTGAGGTAGACATGGGCATCGCGGTATACGCCTTCAAAATCAAGCCAGACGGCTTTACCATTGTCCGATGCCGCCAGAGAAAAATGCCGGCGATACCAGGCTGGATACACCGGTAGAAACCCGTGGCCCTTGTGGGCCTTTGGATCGTATTTTCCTTCCACAATATAATCATGCGGTACTTGCACCACACGCCATGCGTTATCGTCAAAATCCGCTGCCGCCTGCGCGAGCGTTGCCGGGGCG
>JAJZCT010000308.1 GCA_021828925.1 Planctomycetota bacterium | reverse complement strand
AACCGGGAGTCGCGGGTGAAAGTTGTTGACCACTGCCCCACTCTGTTTATTGCGGGAAAGCGGGTTCCTCCGCTGGCGCTTTACGTCTACATCAATTTTCAATTTCCACTAAGTATGTCAGCCTCAGCGGCGGAAATAAAATTAGCCGCCGCACACGGCGTCAATATTATTACTTTTCCGGTTGGTCTGCCGAATCCGGCGCACCCGTTTGCCAACCATACACTTGATCGCCTCAGCGCTTTTATTTTGAAAAACAATCCAAAGGCGTGGCTGTTGCCCCGCATCTGGTGCGGCGTGCCGGGCTTTGACGCTGCGCACCATTCGCAGCTAATTAAATACGCCGACGGACAACGACCGCAGTGCTCGCCGGCGTCCGGGCTTTGGTATCACGCAGTGGCAAGCGATCTGACGTTATTTATCAGGCATGTGCAACATTCACCAGTCCTGGCAAACCGCGTCATTGGGTACCACATTTGCCATGGGAATACCGGTGAGTGGTTTACTCCGGGATTCTGGAATAGAGTTCGGCCAGGATTTGATTATTCCAAACCCAGTGAGGCGGGTTTCAAAAAATGGCTGCGGCAGCGGTATGGAACAGACGCCGCACTTCGTGCCGCTTGGCACGACCGACACGTCCGTTTCAGCTTGGCTGATATTCCTCCGACGCAGGGTGCCAAGGCCTATCCATTTTATCGCCCGGATGAGCAGAATTATGTCGATTACATGCGATATCAGAGCGACACGACCGTGCGTCGTATATCCCAATTAGCGGAAGTAATAAAGCAACAAACTTCAGGCCGTTCCTTGGTAGTTACCTTTTACGGCTACGGGTTTTCCCTTCCCGCTCCAAATAGCTCGGATGAGGCACTGGGCAAGCTGCTTCGATGTCCGTATATCGACGCTGTTGCTTGCCCCGTGGATTACGCGTTTCGCCAACCGGGCGGTGCCCCGCCGCTGGAGGGCGCACAGGATAGTGCCGCGTTGCATGGCAAGCTATGGATGATGGAGGATGACACGAGCACATTTTTGGATACCACGAAGCATTCCGGCCCGGGGTTTTATGCCCGGTGTGCTAATCTGAATCAGACCATCGCCGTACACCGCAGGAATTTCGGGCAGGTGCTCATCCATCGCATGGGAATGTGGTGGATGGACTTGCAGGGCAAGGGGTGGCTCAACAGCAACGGGATATGGAAAAACATTGGGAAATTGCGTGCGATTTATGCGAGGTATGGTGGACGGTCGCAATATAAACCCGGCGTTGCGGTCGTTCTGGATGAAAAATCCAGCTATTATGCACGCGTCGGGCCGGTAGATATGCCGCTCTTAGGCGCGCTTACGTTCAATCCTGGTCAGTTCTTCCGTTGCGGGACAAGTGTGGGATGTTATCTGATGTCGGATATTAACAACCGGCGATTTCCGCCGGCAAAGGTCATTATTTTTCTTAACGCCTGGCACGTAGGCGCCGCCAGACGCAGGGAAATAAGGGCGAGACTGGAATCGCAAGGACGCACCCTGATCTGGCTGTACGGTGCTGGCTTCATGCAGCACGGTGCTATTAACGTCGGTGCCGCGAGTCGGCTGATAGGCATGAAGTTGCGGTTGCTCCCTCCAAGCAGCCTTCCCGGCAGTCGAGTCATCCCCGGCAATAAACTCGGCCTGCCGAGGCAGCGCATTGCCGGACTGAACGCCTCCGTAGCCCCATTTGGAATATTCTGCCATGCAGCGGACACACCCAGTTTCGCCGCAGCAGACCATTCGGCAATTACGCTTGCAAGATATGATAATTCCAACGCCGTTTCAATCGCTTTGGTCCGGCATAAAAACTACAACTCTATTTTTATTGGTGATCCGCGCCCGTCCGCCGCATTTTGGCGCTCGCTATTTCCACGTCTGGGCGTGCCGGTTTTCCTGAACACCAACGATGCCTTTGAAACCGACGGAAGTCTCATGATGATCAGTAGCGATGGCAAGGCGGGAGATCGCACGCTGACGCTGCCCCACAGAAGTTCCATCTACGACCTGCTTAACGGCAAGTGTTTGGCGGCCAATGTAAACATCTTCAAGTTCCCCATGCGCCGCTTTCAGACCAAGCTACTGCGTGTGGTTCCTGAATAAATCCTCACCGATTGGAAAGGTTCACGACCATTTTCTGTATCTCTTTATGAAATTCCCTATGTTCCGGGGTGTTGGGGCTGGGGCTTACCGTGACGGTAAATAGGCCGGTATGGCCGTCGGCGCTTGTGGAGACTGATCCTCCGTGAATGGATGCTGAAATGCCGTGCCTACTGTACCCGCTGATGACAACCGGCTTTTCACCCTTCGCAACAATCACAGTCAATTTCACGTTGGCCTGTCGTACGACAGCCTTGGCGATTCTCTGGCGGCCCATTGGCACGAATTGGTGCAGATCACCAAATAGGGCCATGCCGTCGGCTTGTTGCGGCGCGACGATATCATATTGCCATTGATTGGAATGCAGATTAATTTTAAGGGCTTGCCCGGTGCCAAGATGGCGCACAGCATGAGTGAAATAATTGTAGACGATGTAACGGCCGTTGGCTGGCAAGCCCAGTTCAGTTGGTACGATGCGCACGGATGAGCGGTCGCCCTTCTGCCGCCAGACAAACACATACGTTGTTTTTATCCCCTGATTTGAATAGGTGCCGGCGACAAACGGGCGATGCTTTCCCGCAGCTTCCGCCATAATCGTTTGATCAGTTGGAAGCAGCGGTGCATCCGGCTTTACGATTCGACCGTCGGAGCGAATCACTTTTCTGATATTGCTCCAGGACTCATGTCCCATTTGATCACCCACGCCAACCGGCCCGGCGGATAGCGTGGCTAAAAGAATGTCGCCGGTGTTGCGGCTCATCAGGGTATCGGTCCATGGCCACAGCCCCATCGCGTGCGCCAGGCTGGAGGTATAGATAAAGTGCTGCCAGCGCTGTTGAATAAAATAGTCATCCGCACAGCGAATCATCGAAAGATTCGGCGTGGCCGCGCTTTGCAGAAAAAACCGCGGAAGCGGCATGCAATATATTAAACTCATATTGTGCCGCGCCAGTGCCCCAGCCATATTTCCGGTAAAGGCGTTGCCAACATGGCGTGATATTTGCATGGCGGGTGAATATTGATAAATGTAATTCAGCCAATCCTGTTCATAGCCGATGACACCGCTTTTCGCGAAGTAATCCGCTGTGGATTTCCACCAGGCCGGATCGATCGGAGCAATACCTGAAATGGTGTACTTTTTATGGTACGGGCTGTGCGGATCAATCCATCGGCCGTGGCATACCAGCGGCACATTGAGGTTCTTTTGAAATGCGCCCAGCCCCTGTGGAAACAATTGGTGTGAGGCCCGATATTGCCAAATGCCACCATAAATATTCCAGCGACCTGCGGGGAATTTTCCAGCCTTAGCTTTGAGGATTGCCCCATTGACATAACGATCACTTTTACGGTACCACCAACTGTCCAGTTCCATATACGCCAAGGGAACTTTATGTCGGTTGAATTGTCGCGCCACCGCTTCCAATGTTCCGGCATATCCAAGCTTGGGTACATAGTTGTAATAGTAATAGGCCCCATTATCGGTCCAGTAGCCAAAATTACGCAGCACCACATTGCCCTCATTGCCGATGCGCGGACGATTGTAGCGCCTGTCCAGAGCGTGGCCCCAGGAATTGAGCGTGCGCTCTATGCCACGGCCTACCATGAGAATCGTCCACCGCGTGCGCGCAGCGGTGGCGGCGGAAACATGCGGATTTAAGCCCGTGCCGATACGGGTTTTCGCATTGCCGGCCAAGCGTGCGATAAGAAATGCCGAGGCGGGTGAAATAATGGCAGTATCCGCGTGGCGATTAAACAAAACCCATGGCATGGAATCCGCTTGCGCGCCAAATTCCGGGCCGGCAAACACGGCGTTCTTAAAACTCATCACCCGCAGGTTTGGTGGAATGGAAGTAAAATCGGGAAATACCGTGCGTGGCGATCCGCCGGTAATGCCGGCAAGCAGCATGCCGCTACTCATGTAACATTTCAGGATGCCGGTGCGTGGATTGGCCGCCGGCCCCCATGTGAATTTAATTTCCTTAAATGCCCCGAGATTGTCACGTCCCGATGAACGCTGAATACGTCTCATCGCAGAGGTTACCTTACCGCGGAATGTCCATGCCGGCGATGCTGACGTAAAGAGATAATCGCCCTTGGGCGCATTAACATGTATCGTCGCATTGGGTATTGCCGCTGATGCCGCCTGGGCCGTGCTTGCTTTACCGGGGAAAAGGCCCACAGTAAAAATGGCCGAAAACACCACCCCAATGTAATTTCGGGAAAGCAATCGCTGGCACAATTTGCCCATGACAGAATTCTCCATTTCCTATACCCTGGATAGTGTCGCCGCGATCCCACTGCATCCGTCCCACTGCATCTGCCGATTTTCGAAGCGGCTTTTGTATTGAAAGTGTATGGTCAGAGAAGATCTATTGCAAGGATTTCCGCGGCGGCCGTTTCCGCGGCGGCCGGTTGGTGAAAAACAGAAATGCGTTTAGAATGATGCGGCGAAACTGGGTGTGTCCGCTG
>JAJZCT010000307.1 GCA_021828925.1 Planctomycetota bacterium | reverse complement strand
CCGTTTCAAGTTGAAACGGGCGTTGTCAGATGGAACCTTGATTAACAGGAAAACCATGAATCATCCCCCTATTGTTGCTATTGTCGGTGCCACCGGTGCCGTGGGCGTGGAATTTCTTCGATGCCTCGAAGAACGCAATTTTCCATTGGCTGAGTTGCGGCTTTTTGCGTCAGCACGCAGTGCCGGAAAAACCATGGCCTTCCGCGGGCAATCCCTGATGGTCCAGGAACTTACGGAGCAGAGCTTCTCGGGCGTTGATATAGCACTATTTTCCGCTGGCGGCTCGATTAGCAAGAAATTTGGTCCGATTGCCGCCAAAGCCGGTGCGGTGGTCGTAGACAACAGTTCGGCGTTCCGGATGAACCCTGATGTCCCGTTAATTGTTCCGGAAATTAATCCCCAGGAGATTAACAACCATAAAGGTATTATTGCCAACCCCAATTGTTCGACCATTATTGCCATTGTACCGTTGTGGCCCCTGCACAAAATCAATCGAATCACCCGGCTGATTGCGGCCACATACCAAGCCGCCAGCGGTGCCGGTGCCGCAGCCATGCAGGAGCTGCTTGATGCTACAAAAGCAGCGCTCGATGGGCGGGAGTACCCCCCCACAGTACTGCCCCACCCTTACGCGTTTAATGTGTTTAGTCACAACGCCACAGTCGATCTGCAGACCGGCTACAACGAAGAAGAAATAAAGATGGTCAAAGAAACGCGAAAAATCTTCGGCGACCCGGACATTCGTATATCTGCCACCTGCGTTCGGGTGCCGGTCTTGCGAGCTCATTGTGAATCACTGACTGTAGAATTTACGTCCCCTATTCAAGCAGATAAAGTTCGGGACATTCTTTCGCACGCTCCCGGGGTCAAAGTTGTGGATCAGCGGGAAAAAAATTACTTCCCGATGCCTCGGGACGCTTCCGGCCAGGGTGACATTCTTGTGGGACGCATTCGCAATGATTTAAGTGATCCTACGGGCCGCAGCATCGCCATGTTTGTCGCTGGTGACCAGTTGCTGAAAGGGGCAGCTCTCAATGCTGTGCAAATTGCTGAATTACTGATCGCCAAGAACTGAAGTCTCCGTCACCCGCCCTGGCGGCAGCCCGTACCCTTACGGCCGGCTTTAACTCCCGTTGGAACTCACTTATGCCTGAAGGCCGCTATAAAATGCTTGTCGCTTACGATGGATCCGCCTATTGCGGCTGGCAGCGGCAGATTGAATCTGTTGTGACGGTACAACGCACGATTGAAAAGGCGGTGGGGTATATCGTCGATCATCCGGTTACAGTCATAGGGTCTTCCCGTACCGACACCGGTGTGCATGCCCAGGGACAAATTGCGGTTATGACCGTCAATACCCATTTGGATGCTCCGCGCCTGCGCCTGGCCATTAACAGCCGTCTCCCCGCCGATATTCTAATTCGTAAAATTGAGCCGGTGGACGAGAGCTTTAATATCCGCAGCGCCCGCAGCAAGCGCTACCGGTATCTAATCTGGGCGGATCGGGACCGACCAATTTTTTATCGCCATTACGTCTATCACCATTGGCGCCACTTGGACCTGCCCGTCATGCGGCAAGCCTGCAGGCTGTATGAGGGCCGGCACGATTTTATCGCATTTCGCGGAAGGAAAGATGACCGGCAAACGACCGTCCGGGATATTTTTCATTGCAGTATCCATCAGCGCGGACCGATAATAATCTTTGCCGTGGAAGGCAGCGGCTTTCTGTATCACATGGTGCGTACCATGGTGGGCACAGTATTGGACATTGGCCGCGGGCAGGGCGGACCCCACCGTGTGACCGAACTTCTGGAATCGGGGGATCGGGGAGCAGTTGGTCCGTGCGCGCCGGCGGTTGGATTAGCGCTGCAATGGATTCGCTTTTAACGGTGCTGTGTAAAAAACAGCCGAAGGTAAAATTGGACGTTACCGGTTGAAAATAGTTCACATCATAACGCGTTTAATTGTCGGCGGTGCGCAGGAAAATACGATCCTGACATGCGAAGGCCAGCAGCAGCGCGGCAACGACGTAACGTTAATTACCGGCCCGAGCACTGGACCGGAAGGCTCGCTGATGCAGCGCGCCGGCGAAGGAGGCTATCAGGTAATCGTGGAAGAATGTCTGACCCGTAATGCGCATCCGATCATGGATGTGCGGGCGTATCAACGGCTTAAAAAATTATGCCTGCAACTGCAGCCCGATGTCATCCACACGCATTCCAGCAAAGCCGGCATTGTGGGGCGCGTTGCAGCGTGGAATTGCCAGGTCCCGGTTGTGGTGCACACCATCCACGGACTGGCGTTCCATCCGTACCAATCCCAGCTTACCAACGCCGCATGGATCGCGCTTGAACGTTTCGCCGCCCGGCGGTGCCATAAAATCGTCTCGGTAGCCGATGCTATGACCCGTCAAGCTCTGGCGTGCGGCGTTGGAAAACCGGAACAATTCATCACCGTATACAGCGGGATGGATATTCAGCCGTTCTTAGCGGCTGCGGATCAGCGCGCCCAGGCACGCAGGAAACTTGGAATCGCCGACGACCGCATCGTCATGGGAACCATTGCGCGCTTACAACCGCTCAAAGGCCATGACGATTTGCTGGCGATTGCCGCGGAATTATTCGCGGCCCAGCCACGTTTGATATTTCTCTGGATCGGCGATGGCCAATTTCAGCCGCGGATCATGGCCAAGATTCGCAACGCCGGCTGGCAGGATCGCTTTATTCTTACAGGCCTGGTTCCGCCGCCGCAGGTGCCGCAACTCATTGCGGCCATGGATATGATGGTACATCCGAGTTATCGGGAAGGCTTGCCCCGCGCCGTGGTGCAGGGAATGCTGGAAGCCATTCCGGCTATTGTGTACAACTGCGATGGTGCCAATGAAGTGTGCATCAATGGGCACAGTGGCATTCTAGTGAAACCCGGGGATTTGCCCGGCCTGCGAAGCGCCATTCTTCAGCTATCTGAAAATGCGCATCTACGCGGCACCATGGGCCTGAACGGAAAATTTCTGGCGGCACAAAGATTTGACGCCAATATCATGGTAGATTCACTGCTGGACGTTTATCAGAAAGCCCAAGGAGAACGGCATGATTCCTAAATACCCGCGCTGCCTCAAATATGCCGGCACCTGCTTTTTGCCGGCCATGATCGCGTTACTTTTTTCACATGCAAACATGGCCTGGGCAGGAAAGGTTTCATTTATCTCCGGTCCGGCGGAATCCCGCATTGACAATCGGGTGCAACAACTGGATAACCAGATAGGCAATCTTCTGCTGAAAATCCCTGTCGGCACGCACAATGCCGCGGACCCCGCCGAAGTCCAGGAGACTTACCGACTCATCATTCGACATCTGTATCAGTCGGCAATCCGCTGCAAAAATGTCACACTGAGGTCCTCGATGGTTCTTAAAGCGGATCAACTTTTCGCCGGACTGTCAGATTTTGATAAACAGATCCATATTCTCCTGTCTACTTCCACTGTTAATAATGCAGCCCTGGCCCAGGCGTGCCGGAATTTCTATCGGGCCAGCAGCCATGTCAACGACGCTCTTATATCCGCCGGAACGCTCAATAAATATCTGCACAAGTTGCTTAAGCCGCTGGCACCATTGGCCCAGAGAGAATTTACCAGCACATCCGGATTGGTCGTGTGGCCCCTGGCGGACAGCGCACAGAGCCACTGGACGTCCGACAAACCCCCGGCACGGGGCCCGGACATTGATGCCGAAATAACAACATTGCAACATGCCAGGATTGCCGCTCAAATGCGTGCCAGTGTGGGATCAATTCTCCGGCAGCTTAAGCAGGGTGTAAAATCCCCCGCAACGCGGCAGCAGAGTCTGGAGTATTATCCGATTATTCTCCAATGCGTGAGTCTGGCAGAATATCTGCGGCAAGGTACGGTATTATCCAAACCCGTCAGATCACACTTCACTCATCGACTGATGCTGGGATTATTGTTTTTCAAGGACCCGCGCACTCGCGCTGTCGGTGCCCGTGAGCTACTTACCATTGAGGTGGTTGTGCGCTCTCTGGAACTGCTCCAGACCGCCCCCCTCCCATCCCAGGCCCAGCGGGTGGTCAGCCGGTGCGTACAGAGTACCGTTGGACGAATGCAGGCCTCCCGTCATGCCATCCAATATGCACAGAATCTTCGAGCCTTGGATCAACTCCTGATCCAGCAACGCCTATTTGCCCAACTCCTCCAGCGCGCTCACGCATCGTACACCGACACTGCCTGGAGACGAATATCCGAAGCTGGGAGGAAATATCTCCAACAGACGACTACCGCCCTGAAAAAAGGCTTTAACCGCCGAGCCGTTCAAACCTATGTCGCCCATGTTACCGAACTATCGCAGAATCTCACCCGCCTGATCGCGATGAGTTCTTCCGCTCAACAGGCATTACTCTATCACCCCCGCGGAGCTGATGGCGTAACGCAAAATATGCGGCGTTGGGCCACACGTATAGGCATGCATCCATATCTCAATGGTTCGGCGGTGCGAAGCTTTGATCGCTTTAATCACGTGTTGCTGCTGCTGGCTGCGGCGCATCGCGCCATGGCCGCGCAGGGGCCGGAAAAAATATTGGCGCGCATC